>JAIWHQ010000062.1:0-7777 GCA_048629575.1 Thermoplasmatota archaeon
CCAAAGAAGATGTTAGTTTGGATAAATCCCAGATAGCAGAAAAGATAGAAGCCAGTTTTTTAAGTTTTCAAAACACCTTTAATGAAAAGAAAATAAATCAGTTGAATCAGGATATTAGAATTGCCGAACGTGACGATAACATTGAGAGGGTGACTCAACTTATGGAGCGAAAAACTAAGTATATTAGAGAGAAACGAAAACCTCTTCCAGAACTCAGCAAGGGAGAAGTACTTCCTATATCAAAAATCGTTTTGAAAGAAGATAAAACCAAACCTCCGAAGAGATACACACAAGGTTCATTAATAGCTAAAATGGAGCAACTCGCACTCGGTACAAAATCAACACGTCATGAAATCATCAACAAACTATACGGGCGGAAATATATCTCTGGATCCTCCCTAATTCCAACATCAATTGCTATTGCTGTTATTGATGCACTTACTGAATGTGCGGTTGTTAAACCAAAGATGACCTCTGTTTTAGAAGAAGATATGAGTTTGATTGCGGAGGGAAAGAAAACACTTGAAATGGCAGTGAAAGAATCTAGAGAAATGCTTACAGACGTGATGAAAACACTTGAAAATGACAAAGAAAAAATAAAGACAAGCATCACAAGTGCACATATGAAAGAAAATCATATTGGAAAATGCCCGAAATGCGGAAAGGATATGATTATACGAAATTCAAGAAAAGGAGAGCGATTTGTCGGCTGCTCAAACTTTCCCACATGTAGAAATGCATACCCCCTGCCTCAGAAAGGCATGATTGATAAGACCGATAAAACATGTGATGCATGTAACGCACCAATCATCCAAGTGGTACTGAAAGGGAAAAAGAAGATAGAGTTGTGTTTAAATCCTAGATGTCCAAAAGTTGCAGATGGACCTTCAGATTTGATTGGAAAATGCCCTAAATGTGGAAATGATATGATCATCCGAACATCTCGAAGTGGAGATAGGTTTGTTGGTTGCACAAATTTTCCAAGATGCAAAAATACGTATTCTTTACCAAAAACAGGTGATGTTGTCACAACAAACAAGGTATGTGATGAATGTAAGACGCCTCTTATTCAGATAAAACGTGAAGGGGAAGACATTACAACGGTGTGTCTAAATCCCGAATGTCCGAGTAAAAAAAATAAAAAATAATTGCGAGACTATTTTTCAGTTGTCTCCTCGCCTATTTCATTGTTTTCTTCTGTTTCTACCTCGTTTCCCTCATCAGTTTCATTATCTCTTTGTTCCTGAACAGATTCATCATTTTTACGTCCATCTGATTCATTGTTTTCATCTGTACCTGTTGCATTTCTCCCATCAATTTCATCATCTTCTGACATTACTTGTGTAACTGAAACTACTTTATCTCCTTCGTTAAGTCTCATTATTCGAACGCCCATCGTATTTCGACCTTGACTTCTTATGTCTTTTACTGGTATTCTCACATTCATACCAAGCTTTGTTGTCAAAATAATCTCTTGATCATCGGTTACTTCGTTGACAAAAAGTACTTTACCATTTCTCTCGTTTGTAACAATAGTTCTAACGCCCTTACTTCCACGATGAGTATGTCTGTATTCCTGAATAGGTGATCGTTTTCCAAAACCGTTTTCTGTAATGGTAAGAAGAGAACCTTCTTCAGAAACAACAGCCATTGAAACAACCGCATCATCGTCACTCTTCAATCTGATTCCAATGACCCCCCGTGTCACTCGCCCCATTGCCCGTATTTCTTTTTCTGAAAATCTACATGCTTGACCATTGGACGAAGATATCATTATTGTTTGATCTCCATCAGAAAGTTTTATGCCTATAAGTTCATCATCTTCATCAAGATTTATTGCTTTTATCCCATTTACTCGAATGTTACTGTATGCTGAAAGCACTGTCTTTTTAATAATTCCGTTCTTGGTTGAAAAGACAAGATAATGTTCATCATCAAACTCATGGATGGGTATCGCAGTTTCTACATGTTCTCCTTCTTCAAGTCTTGGCAGAAGATTAATGATTGCCTTTCCCTTTGCATACCTGTCACCCTCAGGGATTTTATAGCCTTTTAACCAGAAAGTTTTTCCATGGTTTGTGAAAAACATAATATAATCATGAGTTGAAGTGATAAATGAATCAACAAGAACATCTTCTTCCTTTGTCCTCATACCAATTAGGCCTTTCCCTCCTCGTCGTTGCGTTCGATAGGTTTCTGTTGGTATGCGTTTTATGTATCCTGTTTCAGTAATTGTTATGACGACTTCTTGCTCAGGGATCAAATCCTCCATATCGATATCAATTTCTCCTTCGACAATTTCAGTTCTTCGTTCATCACCAAATTTTTCTTTAATTTCAAGAAGTTCTCGTTTGATTTCGTTGAGTATGTTTTGTTTATCACTAAGAAGCTCTTCTAAACCTTCTATAAGCTTTTTAGTTTCATTATAATCAGTTTCTAACGCCTCTATTTCCATGCCTGTAAGTTTTTGCAGACGCATTTCAAGAATGGCTTTGGTTTGTTTTTCTGATAACGAAAACCGCTCCATCAAACGATTTTTTGCCTCTTCTGCCTGTTTACTTGCCCTAATAATTTTAATGACTTCATCGATGTTTTTCAGAGCAATCATAAGCCCTTCAAGGATATGCATTTTATCCTGCGCTTTACGTAAAAGATAATTTGTTCGGCGGGTGATAATTTCAATTCTATATTCTATAAAATGCTGCATCATCTCTTTAATGGTGAGAACCTTCGGTTCACCTTTTACAATTGCAAGATTCAGAATACCAAAAGTTGATTGCAGATCAGTATGTCGAAATAAATGGTTTAATACAACATCTTCAATTGCATCACGTTTTAATTCAATGACAATACGCATACCTTTTCGGTCACTTTCATCACGAAGATCAGAGATGCCCTCGATTTTTTTATTTTTAACAAGTTCTGCAATATTTTTTAAAAGATTCGATTTATTGACTTGATATGGTATTTCTGTTACAATAATTCTTTTTCGTTTATCTGTTTCTTCAATTTCTGTCCGAGCACGCATTCGAACAAGCCCACGTCCTGTCGAATGAGCATTAAGTATTCCTCCCCGTCCGTATATGATTCCACCAGTTGGAAAATCAGGTCCTTTTACTATCTCCATAAGTTCTGTTGTAGAAATATCTGGATTATCTATTACTCGAATTACGCCATCAGCAATTTCAGAAAGATTATGGGGTGCCATATTTGTTGCCATACCAACTGCAATTCCAGACGAGCCATTGATCAATAGATTTGGAAAAACAGCTGGAAGAACCTTAGGTTCTTTTAGTGATCCATCAAAATTATCATTCCATTCAACTGTATCTTTTTCAATATCTTGAAGCATAAGTTTTGAAATCTTTGCCATCTTGCTTTCAGTATATCTCATAGCCGCCGCCGAATCCCCGTCAATTGAACCAAAATTTCCTTGACCGGCAACAAGAGGATATCGAAGTGAGAAATCCTGTGCCATACGAACCATGCTGTCATATACTGCTTGATCACCATGCGGATGATATTTCCCAAGAACTTCACCGACAAGCCTTGCAGATTTTTTATATGGTCGTTCAAACGTAAGACCCATGTCATTCATCGCATACAGAATTCTTCTATGAACTGGTTTTAAACCATCTCGTACATCTGGAAGAGCTCGACTCATAATGACGCTCATTGAATAATCAATAAATGCACGTTTCATCTCAGATTCAATAGTGCGGGTTTCTTCTTTTTTGATATCTTCATCCATGTTTTATCACCTCATATGTCAAGATTCACCACGTCTTTTGCATGAGCTTCAATAAACTCTCTTCTCGGTTCAACTTTTTCTCCCATAAGAATGGTAAATAATTCATCTGCTTCGACTGCATCTTCAACGGTTACTTTAAGCATTGTTCTTGATTCAGGATCCATTGTTGTTTCCCATAGTTGATTAGGGTTCATCTCCCCCAGACCTTTGTATCTTTGAATACCGATACCCGCACCCCCTAGTTCTTGAACTTTTTGATCTTTC
This sequence comes from Thermoplasmatota archaeon, assembly GCA_048629575.1. Classification (GTDB taxonomy): domain Archaea; phylum Thermoplasmatota; class E2; order DHVEG-1; family DHVEG-1; genus JAUWYM01. The sequence continues at coordinate 4,016 of JAIWHQ010000062.1, forward strand.
TCCCGATCAGAAAACGCATAGAGAGCCGTTTTTCCTTTACTTATTTTATAAAGCGGAGGTTGAGCGATATATAGATAACCCTCCTCAATGAGTGGACGCATATATCGGAAGAAAAATGTGAGAAGAAGCGTTCGAATATGCTCACCATCTACATCAGCATCAGTCATAAGAATGATTTTATGATACCTTGCTTTTTCAAGTTCAAACTCTTCATCAATACTTGTTCCAATTGCAGTAATTAATGCAAGGATTTCTTGACTTTTCAGTATTCTGTCCATACGTGCTTTTTCAACATTTAAAATCTTTCCTCTAAGAGGTAATATTGCTTGAAACTCTCTGTCTCTTGCTTGTTTAGCACTATTATGGACAAAAACTCCACATGCTAATGCAAAATTATGTGTGTGAGGTACTTCGATATCATAAACATCTATTTTTTCTTTTAATGTCGTGATATTCACTATTTTGTGGTTGTAATTTGCTACAGCCTCTTCAGCTGCTTTTTCATCACCCATAAAAAATCTGTTGATAAACGTATCAAATTTTAAGAGAGTTTTATCGTTCTTTTCTTTTCTCAATCTATTATATTCTACTATGTTTATTTCATTAAAGATTTCATAACTCTCATGTAAACATTGTATTGTTTTTCTAAAGTATGTTTTGTCATATGTCTCTTTTCTTTTTGCTCTAAAAACAGGAGTCCATTGTTCTTTGGTTTTTTCGCTTCTCCATTGGAGTAACTTTTCATCTTTCCACTGTTCTGTCGCAATATTTGAAAGACGCTCCTTTGCTTCAGGATTATTTTTAAAGAAATTTTTTGTCCTTTGTGATTGCATTTTTCTATTTTCTGATTTACTCCAATGGTCTTTTTGTTGTATATATAACCGCTTCAGTACTTTCTCTCTATACTCCTTATTATTATAATAAAAATGTAAATATTTATTTTTCATATATTCTTTATAATTTGGGTCTTTCCATTGTTCTTTTGCGTTCTTACTTAGTAACTTTCTAGTTTCTGGCTTTTTCATTCTTTTACTCATTTTTTCTCGAAATTCTTTTGTTTGTTTGAGCTTTCTACATTTTTCTTTTACTTCATCTGTATGAAGAGTTTTACTTGCTTGATCTCTATGTAGCTGCATGTGTATTTCTTTTGGAAGTCTTGTGATATTATTTGGATTATTATTCAATTTATTAAAATCAATATGGTGCTTATGTGAGCCAATTTCAGAAGAATAAATATCCTTCTCTCTGTTCCAAATATCTGATAAAATGTGAGTAAATATCCATCGATGATCTTTATTATCATATACTAGTTCATATCCCTTAATAGTTATTCTTTTTCCAATCTTTGATAATTGTTTCCTAAGGGGCATAAGTGAATCTTTAAAAGTCAACTCATGGGCTTTCTTATAATATCCATTCCTTGTCATAAATGGATGATCTGGAGTACATACAATTTCTTTACCATTATCGAGTGTAATTTTTATTACATTAGTATTTCGTTTTGTAATTCTTGGATGTTTGATTTCCTCGATACCAATCGCCCCATCTTTTTTTATCGTGTAACAAAAATTCCTCTTTCCCTGGTTATTCTCATTCACTAATTGTTTAAACGATGCATTCCTTCCATCAACTAATGCAATTTTTGTATCTCCAGAAAAACAGCCACCTGCGCTATCTCCTTCAACAATATATATTTCTGATTTAGCGGGATCTCTACTCGAACAATCAGCTAGTTTTCCGGGAAGTGCTGAAGATTCAAGTATTCCTTTCCTTCTGGTCATTTCTCGTGCTTTTCGTGCGGCATCACGTGCTTTACTTGACAGAACTGCTTTGTCAATAATGGTACGGGCAACAACTGGGTTTTCTTCAAAAAATTCAGATAATTTTTCATGGGTAATACTTTCGACAATACCTCGTACTTCTGAGTTTCCTAGTTTTGTTTTGGTTTGTCCTTCAAATTGTGGATGCATTACTTTACATGAGATGACTGTTGTTATTCCTTCTCTACAGTCCTCTCCACTGAGGCTGGAACTTTCATCACTAAATATCTTGTTTTTCTTTCCATAGTCATTAAGGACTCTCGTAAGTGCTCCTTTGAAACCAAAAAGATGTGTACCTCCTTCGTGGGTGTTTATGTTATTTACAAACGTGAAAACATTTTCCGTATAGCTATCAGTATATTGGATTGCAATTTCTACCTGCACGCCCCCTTTTTCTCCTTGGAAATAGACAGGGTTTGGATATAATGGGTTTTTGTTTCTATTGATGTATGTGACAAATTCACTGACGCCGCCATCGTATCGAAATATATCGTGTTTTCCAATTTTTTCATCTTTTATTTCTATTTGAAGCCCTGCATTAAGAAAAGCCATCTCTCGAAGTCTTGTTGCAATCGTTTCGTAGGAAAAATCCCCTGATTCAAAAACATCTAGATCTGGAAAAAAAGTAACGGTTGTACCCGTCTCTTTTGACGTTCCAATTGTTTTTAGAGGAGAAACGGTTTTCCCAAGTTCATATCTTTGATGATATTCATTTCCGTCTCTTCTAACTTTTACTTCAAGCCATGCCGAAAGAGCATTGACGACAGAAACACCAACGCCATGCAGTCCCCCCGATACTTTATATGCCTCCTCGTCGAATTTACCGCCTGCATAAAGCGTTGTAAGAACAAGTTCGACTGCAGGTTTTTTGTATTTCTCATGCATGTCGACAGGGATCCCTCTTCCATTATCGACTACGGTTACTGACCCATCTTTGTTGATTGAAACTTCTACGTGGGTGCAATACCCAGCAAGTGCTTCATCTATTGCGTTATCAACTACTTCGTAGACGAGATGGTGCAGTCCTCTCGGGTCCGTACTTCCAATATACATTCCTGGGTTTTTACGTACAGATTCGAGACCTTCAAGTACTTGAATTTTATCTGCGTCATATGAGCTTTTTCCCTTCTTTCCTTCATTAGACATAGTAAATCCTCATTTTACAAAGTTTACACTAAATTCTACAGGTTTTTTGGAATATTTTTTATCCCATTCTCCTAGGATATTTTTCTCGAAGAAACATATGGGTTCAGTACTAATAAATGTTACTATTCAGAGTTGTACTATAATTTTTTGAGAAAGGTTAAATAATGTGCAAGAATATCTTTATTTGGAGGAGGCCTATGAAATATAAAAACGTATTTATTGTGGCGGTTTTTGTTTCTTCCTTAATTTTTGGAAGTTTTATTGGGACTGTTGAGGCTACTGATATAGATCTTGCACAACAATATGCACCAATCTTTTATTTTGAAAATGATGAAACCTGTTTTCCTGTTGATGTATCCTATCATATTGGTAACTCATATCTGTATCAATTTACTGAGGATGAAGTGCTATTGATCACTGAGACGCCGTCGGTTGATGGTCTTGATCAGAATTCCACAGATGAATATCTGTATCTTGATAATCAGAGAGGTTCAATTGATGATGATGGTATTATTAATGATTATCAGAGTAAGGAAAGTCTGCTTGGTTATAAAGTATATTCTCGTGTTTATTCAAGTGGTGGGACGACAGTTGTTCAGTATTGGATGTTTTATGCGTTCAACAAAGGTTCTTTGAATATTCATGAGGGTGATTGGGAGATGGTGCAGGTTATTCTTTTTGATGGGCAGTCTACTGAAGTAATGTATAGTCAGCATCATGGTGGTCAGAAAGCAGCTTGGAGCCAGGTTGAACGCGTGGGAGATCATATTAAGGTGTATGTTGCCCAGGCGACTCA
>JAIWHQ010000063.1:0-7667 GCA_048629575.1 Thermoplasmatota archaeon
CATCTTTAAAAACACCTTGTTGCCTGAACTCATAGAATTCATATCAAGTTTATATATTATTAATTTTTGTATATTTTTATATTTTGTAGAGTTATATTAAAAAACGATATCGACTACATGAATAAAAACTTCTCTCCAGTTATCTTCTCATATGCTTCTTGATATTTTCTCTGTGTCTCCGCAATAACCTCTTCAGGAAGTTGGGGAGGAGGTGAATTTTTATCCCAACTTGTAGTGTTGAGATAGTCACGGACAAACTGTTTATCAAAACTAGGTTGAGACTTACCAGATTCATATTTTTCAACAGGCCAAAAACGAGAGGAATCAGGAGTCAACGCCTCATCAATAAGAATAATTTCATCATCAATAACGCCAAATTCAAATTTAGTATCAGCAATAATAATACCTCTTTTACGGGCATATTTAGCAGCAGTACTATATAACTTCAAAGAATAATCTTTTAACTGTTCAGAAACGTCGTTTCCTACAAGTTCAGTCATCTTTTCAAACGAAATATTTATGTCATGACCAGTATCAGCCTTTGTAGATGGCGTAAACAATGGCTCAGAAAATTGTTCAGATTCTTGAAGACCACTTGACATTTTTATTCCACATACGGTGCCATCTTTTTTATATGATTTCCATGCCGATCCAGAGATATAGCCGCGTACGATACATTCAATAGGGATAACCTTGGTTTTTTTGACGATCATACTTCGATATTTAAGTTGTTCACGATAGTCTTGTAATATCTTCGGAAAGTCATCAAGTTCTGTAAAAATCATATGATTAGGCACAATGTCTTTGGTATAATCAAACCAAAACTTTGAAAGCTGCGTGAGACAAACTCCTTTTGAGGGTATTGGATTTGGCAATACATAATCAAATGCAGATATTCTATCGGTTACAACCAAAAGCAGATTGTTATTGATCTCGTAGATATCTCGTACCTTTCCCTTGTTTATAATTTCTAATGGTAAATCGGTATGTATTACAGTTTCAGAAGACATATTTTTTCTCCCCGGTTTTATGAAATTTTTGCTCCTTTTTTCACCTTTTTATCAGCTATCACAGTATCCTTCTTGCTTTTAAGTGGTTTTCCATTATACATTACTTTTTGATCATCTTCAACAATCATTATCGCCTTTTTGAAATCATCAAACTCTAACACTGCAGCAGGTTCACGGGGTATACCCTCAACAACTATTTCCGATCCTGGAGTAGCATCTTTTGGATTTAAAAGAGAGCACACACACAAATCATCTGTTGCTGCAAGAAGCATTCCTTTTGATTCAATCCCGCGAAGTTTTGCAGGTTTCAAATTTGATACGATAATAATAGATTTATCTTGAAGCTCTTCTTTTGTATAGTATGGTTTTATCCCAGCAACTATCGTACGTTTTCCAAGAGGACCAAGATCTAACTGCAACACATATAATTTATCTGCTTGTGGATGATCTTTTACCTCAACGATTTTTGCAACACGTAAATCAAGCTTTGAAAATGGATCTGAATCAACAACAATATCTTCCAGAAGAACTTTTTTAAACACCAACGTAGGTTTTTCAAGAAGAACACCTGCATTTAACTTAGATTGTGCATCATTCCAACTTTTAACCGAATCTTTATTTCCAAGCATTCTCCAAACAGTATCAGAAGAAAACGGAAGATAAGGAGCAGTACATACTGCAAGTGCTTGAACAATTTTAAGACACATATGTAAAACAGTGCCGCATCGTTCTTTATCTGTTTTCACGAGCTTCCACGGCTGGTTCTGATCAAAATAATAATTACCATATTGTGCAAGATTCATTGCCGCTCGAAGCCCTTTTTTAAATTTACAATGTTCAATGGAGTCGCCAACCTCAATACACGCCTCTTCAATCTTTTTTAATGCTTCCTCATCCATTTCTTCTAGATTCTGCATCTTGGGAATACTACCAAAATTTTTACTAGTAAAGGTAACAACCCGGTGGATAAAATTACCATATGTTCCCACAAGTTCATCATTGTTTTTAGCGACAAAATCATTCCACAACCAGTTAGAATCCTTATTTTCAGGCATATTAATAGAAAGGTAATAACGAATGGCATCCGCATCAAACTGCTTGAGTATATCAGGAACCCACACCGCAACACATCTACTTTTCGAAAACTGTTCGCCACTAAGACAAAGATATTCATTGGCGGGAATATCATACGGCAAATTCAATGATTCATCATATCCCATAAGCATCGAAGGCCAAATAATAGAGTGAAATGGAATATTGTCTTTTGCGAGGAAATAATAATGTCTAACGTCTTTGTTTTTCCACCACTCCTCCCACTTTAATGGTTCACCCTTTTTTTGAGACCATTCTTTACTTGCAGAAAGATACCCAATTACTGCATCAAACCAGACATAGATTCGTTTCTTCTCAAATCCAGGGACAGGCACCTTAATTCCCCAACTAAGATCTCTTGTCACTGCTCTATCTTTCAGCCCACCCTTTAACCAGTTATACGTAAATTTTTGAACATTTGACTTCCAATGTTTTTTGTTATCAATCCATTCTAGAAGTTTTGATTCGAACGAGCTGAGTGAAAAGAAAAGATGTTCAGTCGTTTGAAGAACTGGAGTACATCCACATAATTTACATCGAACGTCTTCCAACTCACTAGAGTCCAAGAGCTTACCACAACGGTCACATTGATCACCTCTAGCCCCAGTTTCATGACAATGAGGGCAGGTTCCTTCGATATAGCGATCTGGTAAAAAACGAGAGCAATTCTTGCAATAATAAGCATTCATACTTTTCTTGTAGATATATTTCTTCTTATAAAGTGTTGAAAAAAGGTCTTGAACGACAGATTCATGATTTTTTGTGGTTGTCCGTGTAAACAAATCAAAAGAAATACCTAATTGTTCCATATTTTCAGTATGTTCTTTGTTGTATCGATCCACTACTTTCTGCGGGGTGATTTTTTCAGCATCTGCAGTAATAGTAATGGGAGTTCCATGCTCGTCACTTCCTGAAACCATTAAAACATCTCTACCTTTTAGTCTATTGTATCTTGCAAAGATATCTGCAGGAAGATAACAACCCGCGATATGTCCAAGATGTAACGACCCATTTGCATATGGCCATGCTACGCCGATGAATACCTTATTACTCATGTAAATCGCAGACTGAATAACGAGCACAACATTTAAATATGACGCAAACTTCTATTATATTATTCAATCAAATCAACTTAACGAAAAATAGCACTTAATAATAAATTAATATAATCTCATATTGAGACTTGAATTAATTGATTATCGACAAATGACTTGCATAAAATAGAGATGCATGAGGTTAAAAAAAACCCCTAGTCTGCTAAGAGTGCAGACAAAGGATGCTTTTTTTCAAAGAGTTGATCAAACGAGGTGAAAATAATGGTAATTGATCCATCAACTACAAAATATATGATAAAAGCTACTATTAAAGCAGACGGAGTTGTCGAGAAATCCGACGTCGTCGGTGCAATTTTTGGTCAAACTGAGGGTCTTCTTGGAGATGAATTGGATCTTCGAGAATTGCAACGATCAGCACGCGTCGGAAGAATCGAAGTAGAACTCGAATCAAAAAATGGAAAAAGCGAAGGAACGATCTCACTTCCGACATCCCTTGATAAAGTGGAGACAGTCATTCTTGCCGCAGCATTTGAAAGTATCGATAGAGTTGGTCCCTGTAAAGCAACAATTAAAGTGGACGAAGTCGAAGACGTACGAGTATCAAGAAGAAAAAGTGTCATAGAACGAGCGAAAACGCTTCTCAACGAAGTAATAGAAAAAGGAAAAATTGAAGGAGAAAGCATTGCAGACACAGTACGACAGGCTGTCCAAGTTGAAGAAATTACAAACTTTGGAACAGACCATTGCCCAGCTGGACCAAATATTGAACAAAGCGATGCAATAATTATTGTTGAAGGCAGAAGAGATGTTCTTAATCTTTTGAAATATGGGATTAAAAACGTGATTGCTGTTGGTGGTACAAATGTTCCAAGAACAGTTGCAGATTTGACGAAAGAAAAGATTACAACGGTTTTTGTCGATGGGGATAGAGGCGGTGAACTTATTCTCAGAGAACTCTTGCAAGTTGCAGACGTTGATTTTGTCGCAAGAGCCCCTCAGACAAGAGAAGTCGAAGAAATCCCTCAAAAACTTATTATGAAATCGCTGAAAAACAAAATACCACGTGAACAATTTATGGATATGTATAACATTAAAATTGAGGGAAATAAAAAAGAAGAAAAGGAAAAACCTCAGAAAGCAAAGAGAGATTTTTTCTCCAAACCAAAAGAAAAAAAGAAACCTGAAGACGTAGAGATCACCGAAGATAAACAAAAGAATTATGAATCTATTCTTAACGATATTTCAGGTTCTCTTAAAGCAGTACTCTTTGACGAAAATGGGAATGAGTTAAAGAAAATACCTGTCCGAGAATTAACAGATGAAATAAAAAAAGGAGGAAATATTTCAACAATCGTCTTCGACGGCATTGTCACTCAACGATTACTTGATATTGCAAATAATAAAAGCGTAAAAGAAATCGTGGGCATTAAACTTGGTAATGTTGTAAAAATGCCGAAATCTGTTAAAGTATTAACAAAAACTGATTTCGAATAACATAAAAAAATACCGATAAATATCATAAATAGCATAGAGAGTAAATAGCATTCGTAGAAAAAATATAAAAAGTCTTTATAGTATTTGGAATATGGTGAAAAGCGAGAATGCAGAAGGATGAGCTGATACAACTCCATACATTCCTTTATCAGATGAGAACTCACATTGAGCAACTCTGCGATAATAATGGATGTAATTGCAAGAATTATGAGAAACTAGAAATCACTCCTTATCAGATACATAAGTCTAAAAGAGAGCATAAACTTGCAGTTTTTACTCTAAGTAAAGACATTGCTGGCATTCTTTCAGATAATGACAGTGATTTAGGACTGGAAAAAATCGCTGGTCGTCTTGATCAGATGGCTGTACGTTTTATGACAGACAAAGAAAAAGAGTTAATGCATCTGTAATACTTGTCTCATGCTATAGGCATCTTCTCCGTTTTGATAGAATCCTGTAATTGTTTCTTGTATGTCAAATCCATGTTTTTTATAAAATGTGATAGCGATTTTATTGTTTGTTCTGACTTCAAGATTAACTAGGCGTATGTTTTGTAACAACATCTCCTGTAAAAAGTTGATAAGAAGAGCTGAACCTATTCCTTGTTTTCTATGGTTTTCATTTACAGAAAGCATGAGTATTTTTGCAATTGCATCATGTGTTTTTACTCCTATAAGAAAACCTACTATCTTATGATGTTTTAGAGCGATTAAAAAACCTTGAGGAAACGATTCATAAAAGGTATTAAAAATATTAGGCTGGTAGCGTTCAGGTAATGACTCATGTGCAATTTTTATTACAGAAAAAATATCCTGAGGCTGAATACGTCGAATAGTTAACACAGAACAACAAACAAGAATATTTGGTATAAAGTATTAGCGGTATGTTTAATAATGCAAGTTTGATTAACCCCTGTCCAAGGGGTGTTAACATAGAAATTGATGACGTTGTTGTTACAAGAAAAATATTTGGAAGATTCTCAAAAGAATTCCAAGATTGCTTTGAAGTAGACGTTGCAATTGCAGGTGCTGGTCCTGCTGGCCTAACCGCTGCAAAATATCTCTCAAACGCTGGTAAAAAAGTCGTTATATTTGAAAGAAAACTCTCCATTGGTGGTGGCATGTGGGGTGGAGGTATGACCTTTCCCGTTATTGTCGTTCAAAAAGCCTCAAAATATATTCTTGATGAAGCACAGGTTAAACTAAAAGATGAGGGAAATGGATATTTTAGCGCTGATTCTATTGAAGCAGTGACAAAACTCTGTTCCGTTGCCATTGATGCTGGCGCAAAAATTTTTAATACCATATCTGTAGAGGATGTACTTCTTGAAAAAAAGAAAGTAAACGGTTTCGTCATTAATTGGAGTGCAGTAGAAATTGCTGGACTACATGTAGACCCCTTATCCATTAGAGCAAGATATTGCATTGATGCAACAGGCCATGCCGCAGAAGTATGCCACATTGTTAAAAACAAAGTAGGTCCTCTTAACACGCCAAGTGGGGATCTTGAAAAAGAACGTTCCATGTGTGCAGATATCGGAGAGAAGACAGTTGTAGAAAACACAAAAGAGGTATATCCAGGCCTAATTGTCTCAGGCATGGGTGCAAATGCAGTCTATGGATCTCCACGTATGGGACCAATATTTGGAGGCATGCTTCTTTCAGGTAAAAAAGCAGCAGATATCATTAACAAGGATAAAATAGATATTCTTGTTGAACTAAAAGGACACACAAGAAATAACAGAATGGAAATATGTGCATATAAACCCACACCAATATCCATTCACTTTTTAGGCTTCCCCGGATCAACCGGAGCAGATTTTATTGATTACTTTATTACCGATAAAATTGTAACTCCAACTAAACTATCAAAGTTCTTTTCAGAGAAACTTATCTACATGCCCAACTCATATCAGATAAACGACGCCACGCAAGAGATAGCCAGTGGCAAACTGACAAGAAAAGATTTTAATTTACCTAAAGATGCTTTTGTATTTTCCTCTTTCAACCAAAGTTACAAGATAGACAAAAACACTTTTAATTCTTGGGTAAAGATATTAAAAAGGGTCGACAAAAGTGTTCTCTTTTTACTTGAAGATAACAATCATGCGGTTGTTAATTTGAGAAAAATTGCTTACGAAAAGGGTCTTGATCCAAAAAGAATCATCTTTTCCAAACGCCTTCCAAAAATGATCCATCTAAACCGATTAAGTTTGTCTGATCTAGCTCTTGATCCTTTCATTTGCAATGGCCATACAACAACTTCCGATGCTTTATGGGCAGGTGTCCCGGTTGTTGCCCTTTTAGGGAAGCATTTTGCCGGTAGAGTTGCTGCAAGCATATTAACAGCTGTCTGTTTACCAGAACTTGTCACAAAGACACCGAAAACGTATGAGAACTTGGCGGTAAAACTTGCAAAAGATAAAAAGATGTTAGAAAAGATAAGGGTAAAACTTGCTAAAAACAGAACTACTAATCCCTTATTCGATACAGAAAGGTTCACGGGTGATCTGGAAAGTGCTTATGAGATAATGTGGGATAATTATCAAAAGGGTAAGAAACCAAAGGAAATAATAATTAAATGAAGATACCCAAAAGATTATTCGAAAACGGCTACATTGCTATAAAAAAATGCAAACACGGACCCCTTGCTTACAACGTAAATGATATGTTCATTGGCAAATCACTAGACATTTATGGCGAATGGTGTGAACCAGAGTTAATTCTTCTTCAAGACCACATCTTGCCCGGCGACCTTGTGGTTGATGTCGGTGCTTGTATTGGAACACACACTATCGCATTTGCCAATATGGTAGGACCCGGTGGTTTTATCTTTGCTTTTGAACCCCAAAGGGTTAACCACAACATCCTTTGTGCAAATGTAGCGATAAACTCAAAGCTAAACGTCAGCTGTATCTGGGGTGGGGCAAGTGACCTGACAGGTCTTGCAAAAGTTCCCTTGCTTGACCCTAATACACCACAAAACTTCGGCGCGATAAATATCGAAAGTTTTGATG
>JAIWHQ010000064.1:0-7646 GCA_048629575.1 Thermoplasmatota archaeon
TATATTAATTAGATGTATAAAAAAGGTATAATAAACTAACAATCTTAAGGAGGATACTCCACTAAATACAAAGTTTATTTTTATAAATAACTATTTTAATAGGAGGTAATAATAAGATGATATTAAAAAAACGTCTTCCATTAATCTTTTTCATTCTGGTGTTTATTTTTCTTGCATTCATTGCATTTTATTTAACACAAAAAAGTCCGGAATCTCATCCCCAGAATACGGAACCTTATCCTATTATTGATATGCATATGAATATATTTCAATGGAATAAATATGGCGATCCTCCACCTCCTAATCGGATTACTGGAAAAATACCTACGGCAAGATCCAATATCGAAGTAATAGAGGACTATATTGCAGAAATGGATCGTTACAATATCGTTCTGACTGTTGGATCAGGTGAGTTGGAAATGGTAAAAGAGATGGAATCCCATGCTCAGGATCGTTTTCTTGGTGGTACTGAGTTTCCCAAGTATACCTCGCCGGTGAATAAACGTATTGAGAAATGGCCTGATATAAGCGAGTTGCGTAAATTATATGAAACTGATCAATTACAGGTAATGGGTGAAATTACCGCACAGTACGCAGGCGTAGCTCTTAATGATCCAAAACTGGAACCTTATTATGCCCTAGCTGAAGAATTGGACATACCACAGATTACCTATGTCCAAAAGTTGGAGTTTCTGGACGATAATACAATAAGAGTTGAAAGAGTATTTAGAACTGAAGAAATCGTGATTATTGATACAAAATTACCCGCACTAATTTCAGTATTAAAGGAGATAAACTCTCCCCGATATCCGTCCATGGCTGGAGTAGTTGATGCCTATAACAAAAAAGATATTATATATCTAGATGCTGAAGCCTTGGAAGCGGATAAATCACTTTTAGGATTAATAGGATCTCAGACAGAGGTTTGGAAAATATTTGTTCCATTGTTACTTGAGGTTTATTGCATAGTTCTTCATAAGTTATTGAGATATAGCAGTCGTTTGGAAGGTTTTTTAGATTCTTCAGATAATATTTAGTAAATTTTGAAGAGTTATAACAAAGCAGCATAAGTCCAAAAAATGAAAATCTCGATGTCAGATATTTAAGCGAATATCGCGATAAAGGATTTTCATAGAGTCTGTTGTAAATCCTAGATATCTGTGAGGCATAATAATTATAATCTTCAAAGAGTACTCGTACTGCATTTATTAATGAGCTTAACACCTTGAAAGGATGTCTGTGTATAAAGACAAATTTTGCGTTAGGAAATGCCTTTTTTATGTAGATAAAATTTGAGAAATCATATGGGTTTTTTAGAAGAATCGGCTTTTTTCTATCTGAAATATACGTAATTTTTTTACACATTTCGTTAAACTTTGAAACGTTCTTTTTTGTAATGAATGTCTGTGCTGATTTCTCATCAAGAAAAAATCCATATTCCTCTGCAAAATCAGCACTGACCTTTAACTTATCAATCCCTCGATCATCAAGGCCTTTTTTTCTGAATGATTCCGTAAGCCTTTTTTTTACATTGCCTTGTCTTTTGTTTTCATAATCATCTAAAAGCTGATCGTATTTTACCAGATGATATACTGTAACTGGATTAAAACATCCAGATGATGTAAGCATTTTGTATAAAACACTGGTTCCAGATCGATGCAATCCCATTATGAATACAGGTTGAAAATCTATATCTTCCAATTTTTTTAGATATCGTAGGTCAGGATTCATACTCACAAATTACAATGTTAATCGATCATAAAGGATTTTTCATTTGATTGAACAAAATTATTAGCAGTATCAAATGCCTCAACCCAATAGATTATAGAGTCGCCTGTATTAAATTGCCCGAGTTCAAAGCCAAATATTGGGTCATTTGGCTCATTATATAACGGATCTTCTTCATGACGATTCTGAACAGGATTATCAGCATACCAGTACATCTCAAACGTGTTTGTTTCTGTGCCATTATTGCAGTATAAAACAACTTTTCTGATGTCAAAGGGGCTATTTTTTGTAACGTTTGCATAGATTATGACATTACTAGTGTTTGTTGGGCTTTCTGGCATATGATAAAAGTCGTTTATTTTAGGATTCCAATCATGTCCACTCTCATTTTTAACAAATGATACTCGATAGATCGCTTCTCTTCCAGATAGATCAATTGCTTTTGCAAAGATAAAGTGATCTCCAAGCGCTAAACCACTTATATCCCACTCGATAGACCAGTTTTCTATTCCATTTGCTTCTACATATTCACCATAATCAATTGCCACCTCGACTTTTTCAACATCAACGTTATCCATGCTATGACCAGAAATAATTAAAGAATCGACATCAGTGATTTCTCCATCTTGTGGTTCAATGATTTCTATCTCAGGAGGAATTGTATCGATTAATGAAATAAATATTTCATCATATGCATCACCACAATTTGCTGAAATTAGATGATCGTGTACTATTGCTTCAGATGTATCCCAAAGATAGGACCACTCGCCATTAATAGTTGGGACTGGTATAGATTCATTATCAATAATAAGAAGGACATCATCTGTTGCAATTCCAGAGATATTAACGACATCGCCTACATTAAAAATAGGATTATCAAAAATGCTTGTATCTGGAGAAACAATCTGCACCTTATCTATATCTGTAGATACTTCAACTTGAATTGAAAAATCTAATACAACATTTGTCCGGTGGGCATGGTTTCTAAAAACAATATACCAATCTTTTTTCTCTGCACTCAAACTAAAATCTGAGTTTTCCTCCTCGATATAGTTGAAACAAGAAAATCTTTTTCCATCCATATATTTCCCAAAGTTTTCTTCATCTAAAATAAAAAAATCAATATCTCCCTTCATATCGTAGGTTCCAATGAGGTCAGTTCTTACATTTTTCTGCAGGTGATACGCCTTTGTATCAAATGAGACATCAAAGATGCAGTCCCCCTCAGGCATTTCTTTACTGATATGTCTCTGGACTCTATTGGAGAAATCAAGAAAAGGTATGTGAAATGTTTTATCACGAGTATTGTTATAGATTCTTATTGCATTATTTTTTGCAAGCTGCCATGGTTTTCTAAGGTTATTTCCTTGTTGAATGACAAAAAGATACTCATGATTTTTACCAAGTTCAAAACTGCATTCTCCATTCATGTCAGTATAGTTCCATGTTGTAACTGTCAGTCCGTCGATAATGTCTGGAATTTCATTGATTCTTTCCTGGATCCTTTCATATATTGCTTGGAGAATTTTTCCTTTGATAAGATCTGGAAGCTTGTCCCAAATTTCTTGGATCTTTTCCAATATTGTGTTTTTTAACCACATGATGTCTTTTATCCCTTGTACAGTAACTGTTACTCGAGCACCGTCAACAGGGTGAAGATAACTGTCTTTTACAACAAATTTTATTGTTGTTCTATCTTCTGGATGAATGTATGTCGGAGTTACATCATAGATTAAATCATCTCCTCTCCATGTAAATACAGCAGACATATATTTTCCCCAGCCATATTGATATACATCTGGATCATCGACGATTCCTCCGCTATCTGTCCACCAGTTGTCGTTTTGATGCCAACCTCGTTCGTAGAATTCTCTCCAGACGTGATCCTCTCCAATATTACATGCACCAATGGAGGCTACTAAACAAGCTCTTTGTGCTGCAACGGCAATCCGTTGCAACTCACCGCAATATCCATTATGTTCATGTGCAATGATATTTGGTTGAGGTGGCCTGTCTCCCATTGCTTCATAAGGAACTGTTTTTCCAATCCAGTAACTTATCGCTTCAATTGCAGTTGGATGATTCTCCATGCTCCATTTCCAAAGCCTGTTCGCTTGCTGAGAGTAGGACTGACAATCCCAGAGATATTCAATTGTTGATAATTTTTCTTTCAACAGAGGATAGCCCAAATCATTGTGATTGAAAAGATACTCTCTCCAAATTTTTTCATAGATGTGTTCAGCATTTTCACTCAGAGTTTTTGGTTGGACGACATACCAATAATAAATATCCCGAGGATATTCAAACTCTTTTACTGTATCATTTTCTAACACTCTGTATCTGATGGTTGAATAGTAATCTCCATCTCCATTATCATAATCAATGATGTCAGCATATTGTATCCATTTATCATTCTCATACAGAAAAAATGTATTATCTCTAATGACATCAACTGAAGGAACAGCACCTAATGGAGAGCATGCTATGGAAAACGCAATCTCATCAGAATATTGTTTGCTAACACTTAATATCAACTCTGCATATTCCTCAGGGCTCTCAAGAGATTGAAATTGTCTTGTAAGGTCTCTTTGAATCCATTTTGGTGACTTTACGATTGCAGAAATTGTTTTTTCAGATAATCCTTTTGAGTAAGAATCAATTTCTTTTCCTTCTAAAGTTTGTGTTTCTGAATCAAATTTTATGTAGTAATCAGAGCCCGCGGGAATTTCAACTTCTTCTGATATCTTTGAAACAATGCTTTGGTCAGAGTAGCTATTATTTTTTTCAAAAAAGCTGATGCCAATAACTCCAGGGGATATAAGAAAAATAACTATTGTTAGAATTAGAATTGTTCTCCCAAATGATTGTAATTGTTTATTATGTTTTAATGAATAGTTCCCCATAATTATATTTAATATACATCTACTATATAAATAAATTTATTGATTTCTATAAGGAATGTAGTCTTTCAATCTTCTAAGTGCTTTTATCTTTTCCTTATCTCCAATTTTTGCCTGCTGTATTCCCTGTTGTATGATTACTGTAGATTCATCCATGGCTTTTCTATCCACCGGAAAAGGTACGCCGTCTTTACCGCCTACTGTATATGAGTACCGTACAATTGAATCATGCCATGATGGTTTTTCTCCATAAATAAGATCAGAAATGAGTGCTAGAGCTCTAACGGTATTTGGCCCAACTCCTTTTATTGAGAGGAGTTCTTCATAGTTTTTTGGTTGAAAATCATAGATTTCTGTCATTTTTGCCCAGTTTATTGATCTTGGCATATGGAGATTGTCAATAGATTTATTGTTTTGCTTAGCCTCCGTCCAGTTGTCAAGTGTTCTTTGATTGTGAGGCAGGGTTAATTCTGCCCAATCTCGTCTAAGATGAGTGGGATTGTCATTGACTAGATCAACAGAAATTTTCTGAGCAGGAATGCTTTGCTTTGAGGTCATATTCAATACTTTATCTTGTAGAACATCTGATATGATTGCGGTATGTGGCTCACAGACATAATTTTCAACGGTTTCTGAAAGCCAGTGATATCTTCGTGCATATTTTGTTTCAGGATTCATTCCTTGTTGTATGACTGCCCATTTTCCATTTTCAGAAAAAAGAAGTACGTGATGATAGAGGTTATGTCCATCTTGTATTGCTGTATTGTCTACTTTTGCAGCCATACGACTTGAATATTGTAATTCTTCAATTGATGAGGTTGAAAGATTATAGAGTTCCCCGATTTTTTCAACCTCAGACAGTGTTTTTCTCGATGCTTTTCCTTTGCCACCTGTTATTGCTAATCCAAATTGTTCCGGATCAATTGCCTCCTTTAATGCTCCACAGGTTACAGTGGTTGTTCCGCTAGAGTGCCAATCGTATCCAAGAACACAGGATAATGCTTGAAACCAGAATGGATCAGAAATTCTTCGTAAAAACTCGTCTTTTCCGTACTCATATATTATGACTTCCACGATTCCTTTGGAAAGCGATACCATTCTTTTAAACAACCATCGCGGTGCTTTACCTGGATGTAAAGGAAGATTTGCAACTCCTGTTTTTGGCATGTTTCATTCTATTGATGAAATTCGGCTAATATAATCTTTATCGCGGGTTAAATGAAAGTATGAATTGGCTTTGTCTCAAAAGTATTCCTCCTCGACGATTTTTCGTGCCAAGATCATGAGGTTATATACGATGATTTTCAATGCAATTTCTACATGTTGAATGTTTCGTTTTATAGAAGAAACGTAACCTCCAAGCTTTCTTTTCAAAGCTGAAAAGACAGCTTCAATATTTGAACGTTGATGATACTTTTTCATCCATTCATCAGGATTCTGTTGAAATTGTTCAACCATTTCGGTAAAAGGATCTCCATAGATTATCCTTTTTCCATGTGTTCCTATTCCTGTTGTGTTTTTCTTAGGCCTAATAAAAGGTATTCCACCTTTACAGACAATGATTCTACAGTTCTTCTTTGAAAGATAACCGCTATCTGCATAGACATTTCCAAGGTCATATAGCGGTTCAAGAAGTTGTTCCAACTGTGTTATCTCATGGACATATGTTCGTGTGAAATGAAATGATACAATTGCCTTCCATTTCATTTCTATTGCTGCATGCAACTTCACATATTCCTTAGAACGATACGTCTTCTTAGCATGCTGCCAAGAAGGATTGAACTGTCTTATGCTAAATCCAGTTGCATCGACGGCAATGTCTGTTCTCTTTTTTTAAAAGAAAAGGTGAGCTTTTGATTCAAGTCTTTCAGATAGTCAATGGGTATTTTTTCCATTGCCCGTTGAATCGTATTGTGATCTGGTACTTTCTTTAGTTCAAGCATCTCTTGAAACGTTTTGTTGGATCTGATCAGGCTTTCAATATCTCGATATGGCATCCCAAAATAAACCTTTAAAAGACAGATATTTACCATAGCTTTTGAATGATATGGCCGACGGCCATATTGTTTCGCATTCCATGGTTCTTCTGTTTCTTTTATTATTCGTATTCCTTCTCGGAGAAGAATTCCAAATTCATTCTCTTTTATTTTATTATGTTTCTTCCAGTTATACGCCCTCATATCTACATCCCATCCATATATCTGGAATGTATAAAATAGTATTTGAATTTTGAGACAGAGTCGTATACCTTTTAATCTACTCGGCTTTCTTTTTTAACGTATTGATCCATGCCGGTAATCCTTCAATCGTACGGATCGTAGACCTTTTTGCAAATATCTCTCTGTACTTTGTATTACACGTTACTCGGCTTTCTAGATTTTTCTTTATCATGGCGCACAGGTATCCGCCCGTCCTATCCCAATCTGTAAGTAGTATGATGCTTTTGTATTTCCGAGCCATCATATCACAAAAATTGGAAATTGACATCCCAACATTGAAACGGATTATTTCTCCAGTTACATCTAATTTTCGCAATGCATCCCTGTCTTTTTCTCCCTCTACAATTATTGGTACAGTTTTGTTGTCTTCCCTCAGTTCTTGGAGAGCCTTTTCTAACTCTTCCAGGGATTTTTCATAATCCACGTAACGACCCCTTTATTTTCTTACACATGTCTTCTATTTGTACATTTTTAATTGCAACTGTCTTTTCCCTGCTTTTTTGTCCATGTATAATACATACATCTTTTGGTGAAATATTGAAATATATTGCAATTTGATCTATCACTTCGCTATTTGCTTTATTTTCTTTTGCTTCAGCTTTTACTTTTATCTCAATAGAGTTGCGCCATATATTATAGCCAGCTGGAAAAACAGGTTGAGAAGAACCTGGTATCACATGTAATTGTAATCGTACTTCATTGTTTGACAGATTCAATGCATTTTTCCAATCTCTCATAGTATCTCTAAAAAAGAAGTTAGGACTCGCTGAGTTTTAGTATCGCCTCGGCGATATCGCCG
>JAIWHQ010000065.1:0-7606 GCA_048629575.1 Thermoplasmatota archaeon
ATCCGCAAGTTCTTCAATAGTCACTTGTCTGACCTCTACCTCCATACCCATATCCAGGGCCAGCACCTGCAGGCTCATGTTGGTGATAGAGGGCAGTATAGTGTCGGAAGCAGGTGTGACATAAGTATTTCCTTTGATGCCGAAAAAGTTTGCGGGGCCTGCCTCGTCAATATATTTGTTCTCCTTGGCATCGAGGAATAATACTGAAGCATGTCCTTCTTCCTTTGCCCGGTCAGCCGGCCTCAGGCTGGCTGCATAGTTACCCCCCACCTTGATATGGCCGGTACCCTGAGGGGCAGCCCTGTCATAATCTCTAACAAGCTGGATATTAACCGGACTAAATCCTCCTTTAAAATAAGGACCAACAGGATTAACGATAATCATAAAAATATATTCTTCTGAAGGTATTACGCCTATACGAGGTGAAGTGCCTAATAATATAGGTCTAATGTATAAAGTTGCATTTGAGCCGTAGGGTGGTATAAACTGTTTATTTGCATCTACGATTCTATTTAATGCATCAAAAAAAACTTTTTCTGTTAATATAAAAGATGTTATTACAGTCAATAAAAATTGATTTCATTTGTGATCAGTTAAGATTTTTCCAGGAGATGAATGATCTATGAAATCGTCGAAGACTGACCGTGAGAAAAACCTCATATCAAAAGGGGTATCTGCTTGTTCTGAATGTATTTTTAATCGCAAAAAGTTAATTGTGAAAACTAGCAAAAATAGTGCTTGTTCCACTCATTTTTTGCTTAATCGATTACCAATGATCTGTGTTTAGCTTTTTACAAGCACACAGAAAACAAACCTTGTAAAATAAATTAAAAAGATTTACAAGATTCTTTACACAAATATAAACCTGTTTTTGTGTTTAACTTTCTACACAAAATTCCTTGTGTATTGATAAGTGTTCTAAGGTGTTTTATTTTTACACAAACACGCAGAAAACAATTTCTGTAAAATAAATTAAAAAGATTCACACAAATATCCATCTGTTGTTATGTTTAGTTTTCTACACAAAATTCCTTGTGTAACGATAAGTGTTCTAAGGTGTTTAGTTTCCTACAAGAAAAGAAGGTTTTTTTGAAAAAATACACACCTTGTGAAATAAAAAAGTATTCCACATGGTTTTTTCACATAAATCACATCTGTTGTTGTGATTAGCTTTTCACATGAAATTCTTGTGTAATGATAAGTGTTCTAACGTGTTTAGTTTCCTACAAGAAAAGAGGGTTTTTTGAAAACAATGAGTTCGTTATTCTCGAATGCGATACCTGCCACATTCCAATGTGTATGGAAACAACATGGGGGGACTCCTTCACGAAGAATAATATATGAAATGCAGAAAAAAGCAAAAGAAATATTCGGTTCTAATATCACATTCAGGTTAACAATGAGGAAGCTTCCAGGACACTATCCATTTTCACGTTAAGGTATAACCATCGTGAAAATAAACGTGAAAATGCTAAAGCAATAGATAAGATTCAACGTGAAAATTCACGTGAAAATAGCACCGTTTACGCTTCGATTCACGATGATTTTCACAATAAAAAAGGGAAAGTAAAAAAAGCAAAAGGCTAAAAGGACACCAATTAAAGATGCCCTTTTAATTATTTTTTGTTCACAAGCGTTCTAATGTGTTTAGTTTCCTACAAGAAAAGAGGGTTTTTTTGAAGAAATACGTTTCTTGTAAAATAAAAAAATATTTCACATGGTTTTTCATTTGAAATCCTCTGTTAACTCCTCTTATTCTATTTGAAAATATTGTTATTTCATTTCACGTAGTTTCTCAATGTGAAAAAACCTGTCACTTCCCCTTATTTTATATAAAAACTCTCTCATTTCGCTTTAGAAACCATATCATTTTATATGTAAGACGTATTTTATTTCAATTATCTGCCACAGTAATTTACATCAGAATTTTTGTACTTTTTTGATGTTCAACCGTAGATTATAGTGATTGACAAAAAGATTTTCACCCATGATTTCCCAGTCAAATCTCTTTCAGCGATACTGAAAGGATTTATGTCCAACACTATAATTGGAAAACTGTTGCCATGAGTATTTGCGGTATCACTCTGTTAAGCCCATGCGAAATCCAAGGTCCAATGATGTTTTTTGTCTTATGAGCAACAATTCCTAGTAGTATTCCTTGTGCTGCAACACAAATCAAAGACAATGACGTGAGATGTTGCGGATGAGCAAGCATAAAGGCAAGGATGGAAGTTGCATATGCTACTTTAAGATCTGTGATCTTCCAGAGGTATATGAGTAGGACTCCTCTAAAAAGAAACTCTTCGTTAAACGCCTCAAAGAACATAACCGTATTCCAATATGCTGAGGCAGGTTCTGTTTGTCCCCAACCATATATTATCAACGCAAGTATCACAGTTATTATTAAAGATCCGAGTCCCAAAAGAATGCTTTTTACAAGTTTATCTTTCTTTACACCTACTTCTGTTAATGCTGTTTTAATTTTACATCTTTCGAGATAGAGAATAGTAATTAGCGGTAGAATGGTAAATAGGATTAATTTCCCTATAAAATATCCAAGAGTGGGTTCAATAATATTGCCTAAATCAGTAGTAATTCGATAAAGAAAGACTATAAAAAAACAACAAATAGAAATCGCCATTACTTTTCGTAGACTTTCCTTTTTCCATCCTAGGCAATATATTATAGGAATAACTAAGGCTAAAAGCATTGGAGCTATTGGAAACATTCCTAAATTCATTTCATCCACTCTGACTTTTCAAATATATTATTTGTTTAAAAACCAATCTTTTTATTTTTTTTTCAGATATTTTTGGCGATATATTGGTGCTGTTTTCGACAATTGTGGGGAAAACAATTAATAACACAAATCAGTTTCTTCATTTGGTGTTGGAGGTAAAGATACTATGATTGAGTACATAATACTAGTAGTTGTAATATTTTTGGTGCTGTTGCTATCATCGGCGATAAAAATAATGGCGGAATATCAGAGAATTGTTATATTCAGATTAGGTAGATTACTGGGTATAAAAGGTCCAGGTCTTGTTTTTGTAATACCGATAATAGATAGTACAATAAAACTCGATTTAAGAACTCGTGTCATAGACGTTCCAAAACAAAGAGTAATCACTAAAGACAATGTCACAGTAGATGTTGATGCGGTAGTATACTTTAGGGTAACCGATCCACAAAAGGCAGTTGTTGAGGTTCAAAGATATGAAGTAGCTACAAGTTTGCTAGCACAAACCACGCTGAGAGACATATTAGGAAATCAGACCCTTGACGAATTACTTTCAAAAAGAGAGGAACTCAACAAAAACCTGCAGGCCATCATTGATCAAGGTACAGATCCATGGGGCATAAAGGTATCCAATGTAACAATTAGAGACGTAGCACTGCCTGATGAAATGCTCAGAGCAATTGCAAAGCAAGCTGAAGCAGAACGAGAAAAAAGAGCAAGAATAATCATAGCAGACGGAGAATTTCAGGCGTCAAAGAAAATGTCCGAAGCCGCGGAATTCTATCAAAAGACACCAGCTGCAATGAGACTTAGAGAATTGCAGACACTTTCAGAAATAGCCAGAGAGAAAAATCTTATAATCGTTCCAGGCGGCGAAATAGGAACTGCTGTTGGAATAGCAAAAGCAGTTAACAAGAAAGTAGTAGAATGAAGCTAAAAATCTCTCTTGTTTTACTCGCTTTTCTTTTTATTTTTTCTTCCTTTTCTTTTATTGTAGATGCTCAGAGTTCAAATGTACTGGTAGTGGAAATAACTGACACTATTGACCAGTCTTCTGTTGAAATTTTAGCCGAAAGCATGCAGCAGGCCAAGAACCAAAACTCTCAGGCAATTATTCTTCTGCTTGACACACCCGGGGGAGGATTGCAACAGACATTTGACATAGCAGATATGATACATAGCAGTCAGATTCCAGTCATCGGGTATGTTTATCCCAGCGGCTCTGAGGCATGGTCTGCTGGAACTTTTATTCTGATTAGCACACACATTGCAGCGATGGCAGATCATACTATAATTGGTTCTTGTCAACCCGTAGAAGTTGGTATTGAGGGGACTAAGGTAATTAATGATTCGAAAATTATCAACGCTCTTGTAGAATGGATTAAAGAACGGGCGAACATGTACGGTAGAAATGAAACTATTGCAGAGAATTTTATTAGAAAAAATCTCAATTTGAATGCTACCCTGGCATGTGAATACGGTGTTGTCGAATTTGTCTCTTCTTCTATCGATCAACTACTAGATGATATTGATGGTACTAATGTCACTACATCTTCTGGAAATATAACGTTGCATACAAAAGATGCGGAAAAAATAATGTATTCTCCTTCACCAAAAATTCAAATTATGAAAATGATATCAAACCCAATACTCACATCTCTTTTACTTATGCTTGGTATTTTTGCGCTAATTTTTGGCATATCATCACCCGGTTTTGGAGCAGAGGTCTTTGGTGTTATTGCTATTCTGCTTTCACTTGTTGGATCGGGCTTTGCAATATCCACGTTGAGCATAATCTTTATAATTATCGGGTGCCTACTGCTCATCATAGAAATATTTGTAACACCTGGCTTTGGTGTTATAGGCATAGGTGGAATTATATGTTTGGCAATTGGATCGATATTTCTAGTTCCAAGCTACCCAAACAGGGAATGGTTGATATCAATGGAGTATATGGAAACCGCAATAGTAATCTCGTTAGTATTGATTGTACTTATTGCAATATTTTTTGTTTTTCTTTTGTATAAGGTATTGCAGATCAGAAATAAAAAGAGGGCAATTGGTGTTTTTATTGGAGAAAAAGCTAGAACAATCGATCGTATAGCGCCTGGCGAACCAGGTTACGTTCGCTTTAAAGGAGAATATTGGCAGGCTAGATCAGATACAACAATTGAGCAAAATACAAAGGTAGTTATTGTGGATAAGGATGAATCTGTTCTTATTGTAAAGCCAAAAGAAAGGTGACCAAACATTAATCAACCCCTATCTTTTTCCCGGCCTGGTTTAAAATGGATAACGATATAAAAATTCAGTTTCTCGGTGGCAGCAATGAAGTGGGCAGCTTAGCAATGGTGCTAGAGACAGGTGGCATAAAATTACTTTTTGAATATGGCATGACACCTAGCAAACCACCGGCATTTCCTCTTCCAGCACCACCAGTCGATATGACACTACTTACTCATTCTCATCTTGATCATTCTGGGATGATACCTTCGCTTTGTTCTGAATATGATCAAACTATTTTGACGACGGAATTAACTGGTGAAATCAGTAGCTTGCTACATAAAGATTCGATTAAAATTGCTAAAGCAGAGGGCTATGCACCTCCATATAGTAGTGCAGATATAAAAGAAGCTAAACACAGTATTGTTCCTGTAGAGCCATCACAAAAAAGAGGTATAGGAAACGACCATGAAATCCGTTCTCATTCTGCGGGACATATACCTGGTTCACTCATGTTCGAACTTGTAGGCTCGAGAAAAACTTTGTTTACAGGTGACTTAAATGTCATTGATACTAGACTTGTGAAAGGAACAAAACCAATACAGTGTGACGTTTTATGTATGGAAGGTACGTATGCTGGAAGAGATCACCCGAAAAAAAGAGAAGAATTAGAAAAGGATTTTTTAGATAAAATCGATGAAGTTGTAAGTAGAGGAGGTATAGCAGTACTACCGGCTTTTGCTGTTTCAAGATCTCAGGAACTTGCTCTTGTGCTCAGAAAAGCAGGGTATAATGTCTGGTTTGATGGAATGGGTAGAAAAGTTTCAAAAATGTTTTTGAAATATCCTAAATATCTTAGATCTGCAGAAAATCTTAAAAAGGCATTAAATAAGATAAATATGGTGCATTCTGATCACGGTAGAAAATTGGCCTTAAACTCAGAAGTTATCATAACGTCTAGTGGTATGATGGACGGGGGGCCTGTTTTGAGTTATATGAATCATTTAAGAAACGATCCAAAAAATGCAGTTCTACTTACGGGATATCAGGTTGAAGGTACAAACAGTCGACTTTTAGTTGATAAGGGAAAATTGAATTTCTACGGTGTTATTGAAAATGTAGAATGCGAAGTGGAATATTTTGATTTCTCAGCCCATGCGGGACACAGCGAACTAGTTGAATTTGCTAAGGGCTGTAATCCTGAAAAAATTGTGCTTTTCCATAGCGATAACAGAAAAGCTCTCGAAGAACCTTTAAAAGATGTTGCTGAGGTTTACTCTCCAAACACCGGAGAACTATTGGAATTATAACGTTTGGATAAGATTTATATTTTACATGTGTTGTATTAAAGCTCAATAAGTTGATTTGGAAAAAAGGTGCTTGAAAAGGAGATATCATCATGACTGAGATGACGCAGAGACAAAAATACGATCTTAAGCGGGAAATTGAGGGGCTTAAAGAATGCAAAGGTAAGCATACAGAACTAATTTCACTGTATGTACCCCCCACTAAACAAATTTTTGACGTTACCTCCTATCTAAAAAATGAATTGTCCCAATCTCAGAATATTAAATCTAAAACGACCAAGAAAAACGTGCTTTCTGCAATAGAATCTATACTAAGTAGGTTGAAATATTTTAAGAAACCTCCAGAAAATGGTGTTATTTTTTTCGTCGGTCATAAAAGCATTGGTAGCGATCGGACTGAGATGGTGGCACATGTTGTGGAGCCGCCCATGCAAATTACCGCGTTTCTTTATCGTTGTGATTCATTGTTTTATGTAGAGCCACTGGAAGGAATGTTGACTGAAAGAGAGATATATGGGCTCCTCCTGATTGATAGAAGGGAATGTACAATTGGAATTTTACGAGGCAACCGAGTAGATATGCTAAATTATATGACTTCTCAAGTTCCAGGTAAGCACGGGCGAGGTGGGCAGTCTCAACGCAGATTCGAGCGTCTAACAGAAATTGCAGCTCACGAATGGTTTGTGAAATGCGGAGAAAAAGCAAGTGAAATATTCTTAGCAGAAGAGAATATTAAAGGTATTCTTGTTGGCGGTCCAGGTCCTACTAAACACTATTTTATTGATGAAAATTATTTACACTATGAAATTCAAGATAAAATTGTCGATCTTTTTGATACGGGTTACACAGATGAATTTGGTTTGAAGGAGCTTGTTAATTCAGCGTCAGGAACAATGACTGATCTGAAGATTTCCAAAGAAAAAAAGGTAATGAAACGATTTCTAAAGGAGATAACAAAAACCGAAGGAAGCCTTGCTTTATATGGTGAACAACAGGTTAGAAAGGCACTTGAGATGGGTGTTGTCGATACGCTGATCCTTTCAGAGAATTTGAGGAAGTATAGGATTAAATTAAAATGTACCTCATGTGACTATACTGAGGAACTAACTCTTGGTGAGGATGCGTTAAAAGAATTCAATCCCCCTAATTGTAGTAAATGTGAAACATCAACTCCAATGGAAATAGATGGGAAGATAGATCTAATTGATGAGCTTTCAGATCTTGCTGAGAAGACAGGGTGTAGCGTTAGTCTTATTTCGCAGGATAGTGAAGAAGGTGACTCATTATATTCGGCGTTTAGCGGCATAGCGGGAATCTCCCGATACCCAATAGATTT
>JAIWHQ010000066.1:0-7592 GCA_048629575.1 Thermoplasmatota archaeon
CATCATGGTTTTAAGGATGGACAGATTCTTGCTATAATTAATGCTTTAGGAGAAGGATGAACGTATGAGGAAAAATGTTGGATATACTCCGTCAATTTATAAAAAAATTATATCTAAAAGGTGAAAAAAAATGAAAGAATTTGAACCGAACATTATAGGGTTTCTCTGCAACTGGTGCTCATATGCAGGTGCAGACCTAGCAGGGACAAGCAGGATAAAATATCCTCCGAACATAAAATCAATCCGGGTGATGTGTTCAGGACGAGTTGACCTTGTATTTATTCTTGAGGCGTTGAAAAAAGGAGCAGATGGTGTTCTTGTAGCTGGTTGTCACCCAGGAGACTGTCATTATCAGTCTGGAAACTACAAAACAAATCGTAGAATCATGCTATTGAAAAAACTCCTCGGCGAAATGGGTATTGAACCGAACAGAGTAAGATTTGAGTATATCTCTGCTTCAGAGGGACAAAAGTTCGCATCAGTGGTAACAGAGTTTGTAGATGAACTCAAAAAAATGAGTGAAACAGAAGGAACGGAAAGTATTGTTGAAGAGATGAATACTCTTCTTTTTGCACATAGAATCAGCCTAAGAGGAAATGCACTTGGTGATGCTTTTGGTATCACAATACTTGCAAAAGATGCAGCACTTGCTGATATTGATATGGATGCCAAGTCTGAAAAGATATCAAAAGAGCTGGAGGAGATATCATGAGACGAGAGCTGGCTTGGAGATTGTTTGCAAGCGAATACAATGATTCAACACTTGAGATAAAAGGCACTGGTGAAAAAATGCCTTCTCATATCATCACACCTCTTGGAGGTAAGGTGAACCGATTGTTTGTCGTTGGTGTTTTAACAGATGTAGAAAGCGTTTCAGAAGGCGGAGAGTTTGTGAGAGCACATATCTCTGATCCGACGGGTGTTTTCACCTTGTATTCTGGTCAGTTTCAACAGGAAGCTACCGATCAACTTTTAAATATCGATGCACCAGCGTTTGTTGCTGTTGTTGGAAAAATACGGACATATACTCCTGATGATGGAGAAATGTATGTTTCTATTCGTCCTGAAACAATACGGGAAGTAAATGCAGATACACGGGCTCGATGGATACTGGAGACCTGTATGCAGACCAAACAAAGAATCGGTGCGGTCACTGAGGCAATGAAGATGAATGAACCTAATTCCGGCGAGCTGAGAAACCTTGGGTATAGCAGAGAGTTATCTGAAGGAATAGTTGCTGCATTAAAGGAATATCAAAGTGTAGATGTTGAAAAATATGTAGCTATTGTCCGTGAGTCACTTCAATATATTGCTCCCTCAAAAGAAACACTTCCTGAGATACATGAAGAAGAATCTGTTGATGTAGAAAAACCAAAAAAGGAATCTAAGAAAACAAAAAAAGAAGAATCTGAAGTAAAAAAAGAAGAAGCTAGTGGCGACTCAGAAGAGACAGAAAACACTGTTCTTGATGCGATAAAAAAACTAGAAGGCGATGATGGAGCAGCATGGGATCTGATTATGGAAAACTGCAAAAAAACAGGTCTTGATGAAGACTCTATAGAAGAAGCACTCACGTCTCTTATGGATAAAGGATTTATTTTTGAACCAGTACTTGGAACAATTAAGACTACCTAATCCTTCATCAGATCTTCTCCACCTTCAAATTGAAGTTGGATACCGGTATAGACATCTTCTATCCCAAAAAGATCATTTTTTGATGTTGGGATAAGCCGTGTATGCCCACCAAACTCTTGGATAAGGCGAGATATTGATTCACTCATTTCTCTATAAATTGATGCCTCCTCAGTCGTTATTGCTCCATATATTTCTTCTGGACTATCAGACCATTTTTTAATAATATCTAAATCTTTTTCTGATAACAAATCTGCCTTACTGAGAATATTAATTTGTGGTTTATTCATCCTAAAATTAGTGGTGATGGAGAGGAGAAGCTGTGAGACAAAGCCTGAAGCTGTTCTTGCAAGAATTGGATCAAGGAGATAACAAATTATTGTTCTATCTGGATTTAAAAACTCTACTGTATATTTTCCGGATTCTCTGAATACAAACAACTCAAGTTGCCCTGGAGTATCAACAAGAATGTAATCTGATTTAAAGGAGTTGATGCTTTTTTTGACGTCATCGGTGTTCAGTGCGATCATATCAGCACAGGCGATCTGTGCGCCATTGGGGCCAAGCTCGTTGGTCTCCATGACTTCTCTTAAGGATATCCAATCACGAATATCAACATCAGGTTCATAAGGAAGATTCTCTGCACCGGGATCAAGGTTTACAATAGTTGCATCAAGTCCTCGTAGGTTAAACCAGTTCTGAAAACTTGCGGATAGTGTTGATTTTCCAGATCCTGCGGTACCAATGAAATAGACAAATATTTCTTCTTTCATTTATGTCTCACGTAATTTGTTCATATGCTCAATTCTTTTGTTGATGAGATCTTTTGTACCAATGTCATGTCGAATGAAGATATGATCGCCTTTCACATGAGATAGAGCTTGTTCGCATATCTTTTCTGCATCAGATAACTCATCAGCGATGCCGACAACAGCAAGTGAACGAGATGAAGAAGTAAAGATGTCACTGTTTTTTTTGTCAACTGAAGCATAAAATAGTTTTGCACCAGAATCGTTTATTGATTGTTCGTCAACCTGTATCTTTTCACCAGCCATGCTTTTCACACCGTAGCCTTCGGGGACAACATATTTGCATACGGTAGATTTCTTTTCAACTTCTAACTTATTCTCACTTAATTTCCCTTCTAGCATGGAATTACAAATTTCGATGAAATCTGTCTTTAATAATGGTAAAACATTCATGTTTTCAGGATCACCAAATCGAGCATTTATCTCAATGATTTTAGGTCCATCGCTTGTGAGCATAAACTGACCATAAATGGGACCAATGTATTTGCATCCTTCGTGATTTAATGCATCAACGATTTGTTGAAGAATACGCACGCCTTTATCATACTCCTTTCTTGAGAGAAATGGTAACAATCCATTGGAACATGAATATGAGCCCATACCCCCCGTGTTTGGTCCGAAATCTCCTGGAAGAAGTCTTTTGTGATCTTGTACCGCAGGCAATGTAAGAATGCGAAATCCATCAGAAAAAGCTTGTACTGTAAATTCTTCACCAATTGCTTTTTCTTCAATGAGAACCTTCGCTTCACCTCCGATTTTGTTGTTGATTACGTCTTTAACATATTTCATTGCTTCATTAGTTCCATTAAAATGATCACCTGAAACTTGGACTCCTTTACCTCCAGTAAGACCTATCGGTTTTATTGCAACTTCAGCATTCATCTCTTCTATAAATTCTCTTGCTTTTTCTATGTCTGTAAAACTTTCAAATTTAAGCTGACCTGAGATATCATATTTTTTCAGAAGATTTCTCATCCATTCTTTATTTGTCTCAATTCTTGCAGCATCCTTTGTTGGTGCACATGCTTTAATTCCATGTTTTTTTAGTTCATCAACAAGGCCTTTCTCAAGAGGCGCCTCAGGGCCAATTAATGCTATATCAATGTTTTTTTCTTTAGCATATTTTACAACATTTTCAATATTTGTTTCTTTTTCAAGGAGAAAATCTACAACCATTCTTTCTATTCCGGGATTAAGATTCTTCATAACAGAATATAGATTAACCTTTTCTGATCGGGAAATTGCATTGCATATAACATGTTCTCGGGCTCCACCGCCTACAACTAATACATTCATTAAGATACTCCCAGCTTCGAATATAATTCGTGTATTTAACTTTTTCATCAAGAAGTCCACTTCCAAACAATTTATGTTTGGTGGTGGTAGTTCACTCTGCTCTATTTTTTTATAATATCACTGACAGAAATAAGAGATACAAAGTTTACATCCAGTTTCTGTATTTTTTCTCTGGCGCCACTTTCTCTGTCAACGACTACGAGAACCTTATCGATTTCTGCATTGTTCTCCCGTAGGATTTGTATAGTTTTAACGACAGATCCTCCGCTTGTTGTCACATCTTCAATTACAAGAACCTTTTTATTTTTCACATCGCAACCTTCTATTTGTTTTGCTGTTCCATGTCCACGTTTTTCTTTTCGTATAATGACATAAGGAAGATTTGTTTCTAGTGAAAGAGCAACGACAAGTGGTACGGCACCGAGTTCCATTCCTGCTAAAATATCATAACCTTTGGTGTATTTACTCATCGATTCTGCAATGACTTTTAATGTCTTTGGATCAGTACTTGCTTTTTTAATATCGATATAGTAGTCACTAATCGCACCAGATGTTAATACAAAATGTCCAAACTGTATTGCTCCACAGTCTTTTAACAGTTGGATGAGATCATTTTTTTGCATATACTTTACTGAAATACGGAGTTGTGATTTATAATTTTACATTTTTCGTTTGGGAATTTCCGAACAAAATCAAACAGTATATAAATAATATAGGAATAAGTAATGTATAGACATATGACGAAAGTTACGCTGGATATGGATACATTCAAGGCACTCGCCTCAGATACTCGGCTAGATATTCTGAGGACTCTTGATGGTAAAAAGATGAGTTTAAAGGACATTAGTACTGCAACTAAACTTAACAAGGCAACCCTTCACGAGCATTTAGTAAAACTTAATGAAGCAGGACTTGTCAAAAGGAAAGAGCGGGAAGGTCATAAATGGGTAACCTACAAGCTCACGTGGAAAGGTGAAAGTCTTCTTCATCCCGAGAACACTAGAATTGTTGTCATGTTTTCGGTTACTTTTATTGCTTTGTGGGCTGGAGTGATTCAGCTTTTATGGTATGTCAAAGGAACTATGGTTGCTTTTGGTTCAAATGATTATTTTGCATATCAGTCTAAAGGATTGTCGGAAGGTGCAGAAAATGCTGGAGGTAACGGAATACCTCCTGATGGAATGAACACTCTTGCTGATGAGGGCTCACGTTACGTAGAGTATGGACTTAATGAAGGAGCAACTACTTTTCTTCAAGATCCTCTGTTTCTTTACCTTGCAATAGCATGTTTTATTGTCTTTACAGTTGTTGTTTGTGTAGCAACTTGGAGAGTATGGAAAAATAAAACTCCTAAGTTATGATCGCTGAATAAAAGGTGTAAAACAATGTCATTTTTTTGACACTGTTTGATCTATTTCATCTTCTTTTAAATCTATTTCAAAAAAATCTAACAATGTTTTTTGCATCTTCCATCACCCAATTGTTGGTAATGCATAGGTGCATTATATTTTTTGCGATGCCTGCTGAAGATATTTTTTTAAGTTCCGCTGTGACATGTTCCTGATTATTTATTTATAAAATTGTTTTTATTTAAAAATATTTTTCCAAATTGATATATTTCCACAAAACTTATATATAGTAGTAATGACAAATAATATCATGTTAGAAAATATCAATTTTATATTTTCGAAGAGGTGAAACAACGTGAATAAACACAAACTCTCAAAAACAATTTTCCCAAAACAAATGGTGGGGGCGTGCTAAATAATGCCTGCTATGGCCATTGTATTTTTTGGTTTCGTGGCCGGGCTTTTAACAATGACTATTGTAAATTTATATAAACATGTTTTAAAAATAATGAATGACAGGTTTTAATCTAAACTCTAAAGAGAAATAGTCAGCCCACCAAATAAAAAATAATGCGAAATATAACTATACGTATTATTCATAAGGGGCTGCATCTTTTATAAGATCGACATGTGAAATAATCATACGTCGACAACAGTACCGCTCAAGACCAAGATCATCGAGTATCTTTTTAGGAGTCTCTTTTGGTTTCTCACCTGCATCAACTGCTTTTTTATATTCATCATATCGCTTTGTAAATTCTTCATATGCCGAAGCAACAACCTTTCCACATGTAAAACATCGTACGGGAATTATCACAAGATCACCTATATGATTTCTGCCTTTTCTTTCGAGCACCTCGACCAAGAGGCTTTTTCGATTCCTTTATTCTTGAATCATTGACAAGCAGGTTTCTATCATAATCTAAATAAGATACTTTTAATGAAGCATCGCCAGTATATTCAACAAGTCCCCGAGCAATTGCTGTACGAACCGCATTTGCCTGACTCATAAATCCACCACCACTCACACTCACATCAATATCCACTTTATCGATATGTTGTCCTGCTAGCTTGATTGGTTCATAAATCTTCCATCGGGCAATATCTGGTTCATAAAACTCAACCGGCTTTCTATTGATTCTCACCCGACCAATACCCTTTACTACCGTCGCCTTTGCAATCGAAGTTTTTCTTTTTCCAGATGTATTCACAATCTTTTTTGCCATCAGAAATTCACTCCTAAAAATTTAGAAACCTCATCAACAGTCATATACTCAACAGGCTGCTTTTTAGCATCATCAATTTTTTCAAACGATTTTCCTTCAAACTCTTTAGGAATACCAATATAACATTTTAATTTCTTATACGCAGTTCGTCCATGCGGCGTCTGATAGGGAATCATGCCACGAACTGATCTTTTTACAAGACGATCAGGCATCCTTGGGAAAAACGGCCCTTTCCGATATGTTCCTACATCTCTTTTCTGTTTATACCTTTTTTTAATGGCGGATTTCTTCCCAGTAATAATTGCTTTTTCAGAATTCACTATAGCAATTTGCTCTCCACCAATTAAACGTTTCGCAACATTGGTACACATCCGTCCAAGTATTGCTCCCTCTGCATCAATTATCGATACCATAATTATCCCAATATCCTAACATCTTTTCCTTTCGGATTACTTTTTACTAGATCCTGAATTGTAAGTGTTTTACCACCTGCTTTTTTTATCTTATCGACTGATTTATCTGAGAAATCCCATGCAGCAATGGAAACCTTTTTTGTTAAGTTACCTGAGGATAACACCTTTCCAGGAATTAACGCGGTTTCTTTTTCATTAATGTATCTATCAATCTTATCCAGATTAACCACTGGCCAGTTTCTCGACGGTTTTTCCAGCCTTACTGCTATGTCTTTCCAAATAGGTGCATCATTTTCATATGCTTGTTTTTTTAAATCCTGAATTAAGGACGTAAGCATTGGATTTGTCTTTTTTATTTGCCTTGCCATGGGCTATTTCTCCAGATATGTGAATGGTAGTGAAATAAAGTACTCTTTATAAGATTTATGGAGACGTTAAATATCCTTTTTATTGAACCTCCAATATGATTATATTGTTTAACAAACCTTTTGACGTCCTCTGCCAGTTTACTGATGAACAGGGCCGTACCACGCTGACTGACTTCATTAAACAGAAAAATGTCTATGCCGCAGGCAGACTGGATCGTGACAGCGAAGGCCTGGTTTTACTAACCGACGATGGCAAACTGCAACACAAAATCACCGACCCTAAAAATAAAATGCAAAAAACCTATTGGGTTCAGCTTGAAGGAGAAATAACAAACGATGCCATCGCCCAGTTAAAAAAAGGCGTAAAGCTTAAAGATGGCCGAGGCTCAATAATAAAGACAAAACCAGCTAAAGCCAGAATAATGCCTCAACCAGGAGGACTATGGCCAAGGGTACCACCGATTCGTGAACGCAAAAACATTCCTACTTCCTGGATAGA
>JAIWHQ010000067.1:0-7581 GCA_048629575.1 Thermoplasmatota archaeon
ATTTTTTCATTGGCATGGGATAAAATATCAACGACTATCCAGAAGTAATTTGATATTGCTCTGATTACAAAAATAGCGAGTCTATCTATTATCTTTGTTTTTTTAAATTGTAATCTGCGAACCCTGTCGTCTGTTGATTTGACCATTTTTTCATTTCTCGAATACCTTTTTTATATTTGTACTTATAGGATTACTATGCTCCTCCTATTTTTTTATAAAATTTTCCTTGTAAACGTAAGATAACCAGTATGACCAAGCATATCAAAACTCGGTCTCATCCCATGTTTAGAGACGATCATTTCTCGTTGAATGTTTTCAAATGTTTTCATTTCAATAAAACTATGTTTTTCCAGCTCTTTCACTGTATTTTCAACCTGGGTTGTAAGGGGAGAAAATGAACAGAAATATCCACCTATCTTAAGAGCATTCCACGCATGATTTACTGCTTCCCAAGGATTTGGTATATCAAGAATTATTACGTCAAGATCTTTTTCATCAATTCCCTCTGTAACATCTCTTAATTTCGGTGTAACATATTTTTCTAGCCCTGCTTTTTTCACATTTTTCATTGCATGCTCTATGAAATCTTCTCTAAAATCATATGATATTACTTTTCCATCAGGAGCTACTGCATTTGCAAGAGCAATTGTGAGTGACCCAGAACCAATACCTGCTTCAAAAACAGTCTGACCAGATTCAATCGAACAATTAATCAAAATATGAGCGATATCTCTAGGTAAAATGATTTGCGCACGTCGTTTAAGACTATGTAATTTATCTTGAAGAGATGGAGATAAAACCCAAAATTGTTTGTTGCCAATCTCAATCTGCCTTCCATATTCTTTTCCAATGAGAATCGATGGATCTATTACTCCCACTCCTTTTATTTTATCTGTTTTTCCATCTGTATCTACAATAAATTTCTTCAAATTTGAATCAATAAGAACTACAATATCTTTTTTTTCTACAACTTTTTTCATGGAAATCTCCCTGAAAAATCTACAAGAGAACCAAAACTTAAATTTTCTATATCAAGCTGATCAAGCCATGTTTCTCTGCATGTACAATCAAGATCATCAAAAACTTTTGTATCTTGTGATAAAGAAAATTCTGTAATTGCATCAAGAAAGCTACGGTCACATGATCTACAGTTATGTGCTCCTCTTATGCTTCCACCGCCAGCTATGTCGCATTTAACGTGTGCATCTGTCAATTTTTTACTTTGTTTTAGTATTTCAACAATGCTCCAAAGCCAAGCAGGTCGAAATTGTTTTCGTTTCCAAAGATAATCCACTACTGTATTACGCTGAACATTTGTAGGATTCAATGAAACAGTATCGGTATAAGAATCAATCTTCTCTATAGTAGTAACACTATCTTTGATAGATTCTTTTTCAGTTAAAAAAGGTGGTTTAACAAGTACATATGTCTTTAGTTTGGCATCATACTTTTTCAACGTTTCCGCAGCATTCTGATAGCCACTGAAGGTAAATCCTTTGTTGATTGCATGTTCTCGGATAAAATCATTTGCCGTTTCAAGACCAACTCCTACTTCAAATGTTTTGGATCCGAACATATCTTGTATTGTTGATAGTTTCTCATCAGTTATATATTCAGATCGTGATTCAACAGATACTTTTTCAGCTGTTTCTACAAGTCTACCTAGTATTTCATCTCTCACTTTTGGTTTTATCTCGTTATCGTCCAGAAAACTACCTGAAGTAAAAATCTTTACAAACTCCTCTCCCGAATACTGATTCATAGCGGTCTTAAATTGTTTTAACAAATCACTATCTGATATTTTTTTCCACATGCTGTCATTGAAATATCCACACATGCTGCATCCTGATTTAAGCGCCCAAGAACATCCCCGTGTCCTGAAAATAATGACGTATGCATCAACTACTGTACCGTTTAAAACATCTTTTTCTGACCAACACCGAACAGGCCTTGCCGCATCTTGTATTTTAGGTGTAAAATCCTTTTTCAAGGTTTTACAAAACTTTGCTAGTTCGTTCATTTCTTTTTGTCTTTCTTTCTGTATTTGAAGATGAGTGCAACAATGAAGAGAGAGATTAAAAATATCGCAACTTCAAATCCTGGTGTGGCACCTACTTTAATTGGGCATGGCAATTCATAATTAATTGTTCCTTCTTTTTGATCTTGTTGTAAAGATGCTAAAGTACAATTGTATGTAAGAAGAACGGGCTCGGAGCCAATGTTTGAATCTGTCTCAGTAGAAAAATTGTATGAGGTAGTACCCTCAACGATATTTGAAAACTTTTCAATTACGTTTTTAAAATAATGAATGGCTTCGGCATATATTTTTACTGTCATATTGGAGTTTTCTGACCAGCCCTCAAATTCTGTAGAAGTTTCATATCCTTCTTTATCGTCTTCATCCTCTCGATCAACGTTTATTTCTGATCCATTGTTAATACAATAATATACTCTGAAATTTTCGTTACTTATTTTTTCATCTGCCTTAATAACTATTGCATCTCCACTTCTAATATCATCAAATCTAGAAGAAGTAATTGATAAAGCATCATTACTATATTCAAATATTCCGTTTGTTTCAGTTATTAGACCATTCACATCAGTAACTTTTAGTGTAAATGCGCATTCACCTAAGAGGTTATCAGAATTTTCGTAAATGTATCTAAAGATACTATCTACAAATGTAAATTCTGGTGTATAAGTGGTGCCATTAGGATCAGTTAATGTGAACTCTATGCCGCTCTTTTCAATTCCTACATTATCAATGATATGTGCTGCAATTACAACAGTCCCGCCTATTTCTTGCATGCCTGGAAGAATAGCCGTTTCAACATGTGGTGTTTCATCATCATAAAACGGTGGGTTAACGAGGATAATGAGTACAACCAGCCATGTAAAAAAATAGATGGCATAGGATCCAAACCATCCTTTTCTCCCAAAATCAGTAAGATCAATGTTAAGCCGTGTAAAGAGATATTTAAGCCAGGATGCATTGAAAACACCAAGCAATAACACTAATTCCCAGCGCAGCTCACTTCCACTTAAAAGTGTCCAGAAGCTAAATGATATAAGGGCAATAATGAAACCAAGGAGGGACGAAAGAAACAATGTTTTAATATTTCTTCGTTCTTTTTTTAGGAATTTTTCTTCGTCAAACTTTGGCAGTTTAAAGTCAATTTCTTCTTCGTCTGTTTTTTCTTTCCGCTTCTTTGCCATATAGAGCCCGCATATCTGTTCCTCTTTAAAGGTTTTTTCCTATGTCTTACGCAATTTTTTCTCAGCTTTTATCTTTGCTTTTGTTTTTTTCTTCTCCAGTTTTAAACGTTTCTTTTCAACATCAGCATGGATTTTTTCCTTTTCTAATTCTTTAGAATGGTGAACTGTTTCTTGTTTGGCAGAAAGACCTGCGCGATATTTATATGTGAATATTAAAGCAATCACAACATATACAATAAGGACAACAAGTATTGGCTGAAGCAATTCTAAAAGTTCTGGAAAAAGAATTCTTACTGCGAGAAGCACGGAGAGAAATCCAAGACCTGCCCAAGCATGATGTCGGAAGAGAGTGTATCTCCTTTTATAGTCAGTTAAATCTTTTTTAGTCTTCATGTTCACAAAAACTCAATGCCCTCAGGTATCTGTTTCAAATATTTCTTAAATCCCTCAGGCCAGTTATTAGGATCAAGTCCTTTTTGTGCAAGAAACGCAGTTGTCCATCGCTCAAGACCAATCCCTGAGCATCCACTCCAAAGCGTGCTTTTCTGCGCTTTGATGTTGAATGCTTTTACGTATTTATCTCCAAGAATACTTAGATTTTGAAATTCAAGCCATTCTGATTTCTTACGATCCCCGCGATACGGCATATATGCCTCAAAATCAATAGTTCCCGTGTCTTGAGTGCTAGTATCCCCTATTTTTCCTGCTTGTTGCATATACCAAGGTGTCACCCATGCCATACGCCATTCAAGATCAAAGATGTTATTGAAGACATGTTTATATCTCTCCAAAAGCTTTTCACGAAGATCAAGAAGTTGCTCTCTTGTACCAATATAGACGGGTTCAATACGATGAAACTCATCCACACGTTCTATTCCATGTCTCCCACCTGATTCATATCGACCAGAAATAGCGGTTTTATCATACACTAAGACGGGTAGAGATTTTTCAGCTATTGTTTTTCCTTTAAAAGACCAATAAATCACAGGACACTGGGCATAACAAATTCCTGCATTTGGAACGCTTACATTCCTTTGTAATTCGTTTAAATCAACTTCTTTTGTAATCTTTGTGAGATCAACAAATCTCTCCCATTGCTTTACATCTCTAGTTTTTGGCTCTGCAACATAATAAAACTCAGCAGGCATACCTTCAAGATGACCTGTTTTAAGCCAAATGTCAAAGGGTACGATATGGGATTCAATTATCTCCTGGAAACCAAGAGGCATAAGCACTTCTTTAATCGCTATTTCCTCCATAGTTTTTAGAATTGCAGCAGCTTGTGGGTTGTAAAACCATTTTCCCTTTGTCGGCCCTTGTTTTAGCCAACCAAGATTTGACATTTCTTCTGTTGGATCCTTTGTCCACACTGGTTTTTTTTCATCAGATTCCCAAATTGATTTCCAGAACTCGCCTTTTCCTTCATAGTATTGATTTTCTACCTTCTCCTTCACAAGAACAATCATTCTGTCGATATAGTTTCTTCTTAAAAACTCCTCATCAACATCTTTTAGAATCATAGTAACGTGTTTATTTTTTATATTTAAATCAGCAAAAGGAATGCTTATTTTATTTAACGGATCTTTTTCTAATTCAAATTCAATTTTATATTCTTCAATCTTTATCCCTTTTCCGCCACTTATATGATGCTTTTTAGCAATTTCTGTTCCCCAAGACTTTTTAATTCTGGGAAGATGATTATGAGCTCTATTGTTACTACCAGAAATTATTTGTAAATTTATTAAATTATCCTTATAAAAACTCCAAGTAATCTTTGCTTTCTCCTGGTTTGGATCCCTATTTAAAACATTTTTATCGTAATCTGAAAAAAATTTATGTATATCCTTTTCTATAGATATCGCGCTTCCACTTAATGGAAATTTTGCTCTTAAATCAAATTTCATCGATGAAAGGTTATATCATAGGTGTTCTTAATTTTTATCAACTATTTTTTCAGCGACAGAAAGACATGATAGATAGTCGTCAAGTGTGTGAAGAAGCGAGGAGACGGACTTGCTTTTTATTTCAGCCTCAAGCCTCTTATTTTGTACTTTGGATGTAACAAAATCAAAATCATCCACATTTATTGACCGAAGAATTTTTTCAGCCTTTTCAGAATCAGCATATTCAATACATAGATTACATGATATTTTCATAACTATTCCTTCATCTGTGAAACAAGAACACTCTCTACTTTTTCTAAAAAATCTTTCTCCTTATCTATTGCAATGGTTGCACCTGCTGCAATCTTATGTCCCCCGCCAAAACCACCAATCTCTGAGGAGACTTTCTTCATTGCACCACCAAGATCCAATCCTTCCTCTACAAGTTTCCGGTTGCCTCTGCAAGAAACGTGTATTTCATCTTTTTTTCGTGCAAGAGAAAACAATGGTTTTTTCTCATCAAAAATATAATTGATTGCAATACCTGCAACAACACCGCCAAGCGAACTACTTTCGCTATAGAAATACCTCATAGTTTTTTCCTCTTTTACGTCTCCGTCTTCTAAATCAATGAGGGCAGCAAGGATTTTTTGTTTGTAATCCTTTTCAATTTTTACTGCTTCGTCAAATGCATTTTTATCTCCAAGACATAGTGAAAGTCCTACACCGCGATGTCCAAATTTACCACAGGCATCAAGCAGATCAGCAAATCGTTCCAGTTCACAGCCTAAAACTTTAGAGAAATATCGTTTTCTAATCGCGATATCTAAAATGTTTTTTTGACAACCTGTTTTTTTAAGTTTAAATAAGAGAAACGACTGCAGGCTCTTCATTGAATCGTTATTGATATCTGCAAGTTTTATATCTTTATCGAGCTTTAACTTTTCAAGAACTTGTTCAATCTCAACTCTATTACCTGACAAACCAGCGTAATATGGATCAATAGAGAAATACAAGGCATCGTAGATAGACTCACCATACAGTTTGATACCGACACGCTCTTTTATAAATCCATCTTGTAGAGCAGTTTCTAAAATCTGTTTATTAAAACCTTTCATGCCACCGATATGTTGTTTATCACCAATTGCACCAGCAAGCGCGAGAGATGCCAGATCTTTGTTTTGTTCATTCAGTGTTTTTACAAATGAAAAACAAAGCGTTGCACCGCATGCGTCGTAGTTACCATCAATCCCGCAGAGATTTGCATTTATCTGAAGAATGTTTTCCTTAGCTTCCATTGTTACATATTGGTGGTGATCTAAAATAATGGCTTTGCATCCAATTTTTTCTATTTCTTCAATCTGTGCACTTCCCATATCTGAAAAAATGATGAGCTCGTTTTTTTCTTTTGCAAGTCTTTCAAGACCTTTGTTAAACGGGTTTCTCATAAGTGTCGCATGAAAATCATACCCCTCTCGATACAGTGCAGTACAAAGTATCCCCGCAGCAGAAATCCCATCAGCATCATAATGGGAGATAACTCGTATCCTTGTTGATTTTGGATACGATAAAACAAGTTCTGCAGCACTTTTGTTTAATTTTGAAATATCATCTGACATAGGTAAAAGTAAAAACAGATGCTATCCTAAAAAGATAGCGATTAGTCAAACATCAGTTTTGCCTGCTTGGGACTATATTTCCAGCCTGCAGGAAGTCTTTCCTCTGAATGATAATATTTTGTGATGCGTCTGATTTTCGACTCTGTAAGTTGAAGGTTTCGTTTATTCTTTAAATCCTTCTTATTTGTCTCAAGATGTTTTCTCAGCGTCAACGCAGTTCGAATAAGGTTAATTAAATCCTCTGGGAGTTCTGATTTGATGTCGTTGTTTTCAAGAATTCGTGTAATCTTTTTCCCTGTTGCAATTTTAACGTCTGGGACTGCATATTGATCTCTGAGAACCATTCCTATCTCACTTGTTGATTTACCTGTTTTTGCAAGATTTATTACTCTTGATTCTACCTCTCTAGGGTTAAGTGAACTCCACTCAGGATGTTTCTTTCTAACTATACGTGTGGATCCTGATTTTCCTTTTCTTCTTGCGTGCATTCGTGCCATTATCTATTACTCCAGATACCTATAAGGTAAATCCTGAATAAAGTTATAATATATAAAAATACTGCTTGGGACTAGTTTTATTTAATTATTTTTCCATTTTATTTTCCTTTGTGGTTGATTTGGGCGGTAAATTTTGTCATATTCATCTCGGAATGCCAAGAAAATCCATATCCTATGTTACTAATTAATCAATAATTTAGACATATCAACGGAGTAAAGATTAATATATGATGCCATCATTAGAAATATGGGGGCAAGAATGATAAGAAAAGGTTTAGCAGTAGCAGTTATACTTCTTTTAAATTTTATATCGTTAGGTATCTCTACTTCAGTGGATAGTCATTTTTCAGATTCAAATGATATAGG
>JAIWHQ010000068.1:0-7569 GCA_048629575.1 Thermoplasmatota archaeon
TACAAGAAAATTATAGAAACCATGTACAAATATTGCAAGAGCAAAATAAGGAATTATACGTATAAATGATGCATGTTTCATAATTGTTTGCCCATAGCCGTATCCTGTCCATGCGGTTGCAGATGCATGTAGAAGACATCCACCAAAACTTCTCATAATGATTAGAATGAAAAAGACGAGTAATCCTTTTGAGAAAAAACTTGCTCCGTAAAGAAGGTTTTCTGTTGCTGAAAAGCCAAGACCTGCAACAGCACCGTAGATGAGACCATCTTCTAGTTCATCGATTTCTTTTTTCACTGATTTTAACCGCAAAGCAAGGGGCTTGGTAAATTCTTCAGCAATAGGAGCAACTACTATAACTGTAAGAAGAGGAATCATGCTGCTATCATGTATCGAAATGGCAAGTGAAAACCCTAATATTACCTCTAAAATAACTGCAGCAATTATTGCAATACTTGCACCCCATAAAAAACATAAGAGTATGGGTTTCCATCTCTCACGATGATATTTTTCTGTGTTCCTAATCCACACCATATAAATAAGTGGAGGCAGAAATGACATGAATACAAGAAGGATCCATTCAATCATAAATTAGGAAAACGAACTTGTTTTTATGTAGTTTTTCAAAGAAGCATGGCGTTTAAGGTAATATTAAAACTTTGATGATGAAAAACAAAAGTAGGGGTATATTTTTAAATCAGCTGTTGTTTTTGACATCGGGGGAGTCTGGATTAGGTATCCTGGTGTTTTATCCCATCCCTAGTTACTTTTTTTCCAGGCTTCTCTATTTCCAATTTTTTAGAAAATAATAGATTTACATCCTATAGTAATACTCACCGTTTTGTTTTTGTTGCCTATCCATATACGAATCAGTTTTATTCACTCTTGGTCTATGTGTATCCTCATCTCTTCTAAATGTAATATCAACATCTTTTAGGAAACGATTCATCCCTTCATGTAGGCTATATGGTCCTCTTGCTCTCCCATTTTTTCCAGATTCTCCATCAAATACAACTAGTGCGTCAGAGACCATATCAATAAAATATACGTCATGATCAACAACCATTGCTGATTTCCCAGATTTCTCAACCACTCGTCGGAGCATTCTTGATACAAGCATTCTTTGCTCGCTATCTAGATATGCAGAAGGTTCATCTATAAGAAAGATATCTGCTTCTTTTACAAGACATGAGGCAATAGCAACTCGCTGCAGCTCCCCGCCAGAAAGTGTATCAAGTTGTCTGTCTAAAAGATATTTCAGATGCATTGGTTCGTAGACTTCTGCTTTTAAAAAAGAAGAAGTAAACAACTCTTGAGATGTTTTTTCAAAAAACTCACGAACAGATCCTTCATATTCAGGGGAGATATATTGAGGTTTATAACTTATTTTTAGATCAAAATCTATGGCGCCTTCGGTTGGTTTTGTAACACCTGCCAGCATCTTCACAAACGTTGTTTTTCCAATGGCGTTAGGGCCAACAATACCTATTATTTCTCCTTGTCTAATAATGCCTCGTTCAACTTCAAGAGTAAATTCCTTAAATGCTTTTTTAAGATTATCATATGAGATGAGGATGTTCATTTCTTGACGTTGCTTAGGAGGATGAGCAAAAAACTCAATTTTTTCTGCAAAACGAAGGTTTTCTTCTTTAAGATAGCCTGAAAGATACGTATTTATTGAATGTCGAACACCCCGTGGAAATGTAACAACACCATAGGCACCCTCGGTACCATACATGATATGAACATTATCACATAAAAAATCTAGAACGGCGAGATCATGTTCGACAACAATGACTTTTTTTTCTTGAGAAAGTTCTCTAATGA
This sequence comes from Thermoplasmatota archaeon, assembly GCA_048629575.1. GTDB lineage: Archaea > Thermoplasmatota > E2 > DHVEG-1 > DHVEG-1 > JAUWYM01. The sequence continues at coordinate 1,828 of JAIWHQ010000068.1, forward strand.
TTCTTGCCACCTTTAATCGTTGGAAAATGTCAAGATACGATGTTGGTTCATCAAAAAAATAGAGATCCACATCTTTAATTAGTGAGGCTGCAATTGAGACAAGCTGCAGCTCTCCACCTGAAATTGTCCCTTTTTCTATTTCTTTATCAAGAACTCCTTCTATTCCTAATTTTCCAACGATGGCATCAAAATTTCCGGAGTTATCTGCTTTTTTAAGTATATCCCTTATTTTTCCTTTGATAATCTTTGGTAGTTTATCAACATATTGAGGTTTTAAGACACAGGATATTTCTTTATCGGCGATGCCTTTGAAATGTTCATGTAGTTCTGTTCCAGAATAATATTCAAGAACGCCCGCCCAAGTAGGTTTTTCTTCATATTCACCTAGATTAGGTGTAAATTGTCCTGATAGGATCTTTATTGCTGTTGTTTTTCCTATTCCATTTTGGCCAAGTATCCCGATGCAGGTTCCTTTTTTAGGAATTGGTAATCTAAAAAGTCGAAACCCGTTTTTTCCAAACTGATGAACCAGGTCCTCTTTTAGTTCTTCTGCAAGACCAATTATTTTTATTGCGTCAAATGGACATTTATTAATGCAAATGCCACAACCAACACATAATTCTTCAGAGATTACAGGTTTTCCATCTTCTCCTTTAATGATGGTTTCATCTCCAGCTCGTACTCTAGGGCAGAATTTTATACACTCTAAGGCACATCGTTTTGGTTTGCATCTATCTTTTAACAGTACTGCGATACGCATATTTTAAAAAACGAGAAGATAAGGGTTATTTAAAATGTTTTTCTTTTATATCTTAGCGTAGACATCATCCATGTTTAGTTTGTATAATACTTCATACAAACGCTCGTTATCAAAATCACCTTCAATTTTTTCTAATATTTCATGTATTTTAAAGAAAATATCCCATTCTTCAGGAACGCCGTTTAGTGTTTTATGTATTGCGCATTGAAATATGTGTTTGCAAATAAGTACTCCATCTTCAAATGTTAATAATTCTTCTACCATAAATATATGCCCCCCATTATAAAATCATTTCATTAATTAGAATAAGGTATTTATTTATAAATCTTTTTATAATAAATTCAACATATATTATGATATACTGTTTTTAGATAAGGTTATCTCTACAATACTTTCTCATCGAGCACGCCCTACATTTACCAGGATCACTATGATTCAGCTCTACCTCTCCATGATGTAATGAGTTCCTCATCGTTGTAATTGCTGATTCCAATTCAAACCTTAATTTCGGATCAAACGGTATTTTAAAATCTGAATCATTATATACAAGTCTTCCATACGGAACAAAACCCCCGTAAGTCTCTTCTAAAAGTTGACAATACGTTGCAAGCTGCAGTACATGATTTTGCCGTGGCATATGATGCGATCCTGACTTCAACTCAATTGGAATATACTTATCATTTTCAATAATTACATAATCAGGTTTTCCCGTGGTTCTATACCGTTTTGAAAAATATGGTTTAGCAGGAATATTCAAATCAGAATACGTAATTTTTCCCTTTGGAATTCTATATTGTTTCTTCTTATAAATTACATTATTATGTATCTTTTTTGAAATGGCAAGAAAAAAAACAGCTGATGCAAACAAGGCAATACTAACAATCAACATAAGTTCTATAGAATCACCTCATAGAAAATACCAATAATTGCAGCAATTAAAAACAGACAGCCAAGAATGGCAAATCTCCTTGAACGTTTCATCTCATCTTGAATGCTATCAATTGCAATGCCAAGATCGACATGGGTTTTTTTACCTACCTCAAGTAAAGGTGAATCTGGTTCATATCCACATCTCTGCAGATACCATGCAATGGAACAATACATATATTGACCAATCTCAGATGCACGGATAACATCGTTTCTGTTGAGTTGAGTCTGTCTGTTCCTCACCATCAACTAGAGAAGATGCAGTAGTACCTATTTATGCATTCTTTGCGGTTGGCTGAAAGTAAAAAGGGCTTTGTCTCGAAAGTACTTTTCGCCATGATTTTTTAGCAATTTTTCTCGATTAAGAAAGATACAAGAATTAATATATTTATCATATTTCAACCGATTTATTGAGTTTTGAGACAACGTCGTAAATTTTAAAATAGATTTGATTTGTGATTAACTAAAAAATAAGTCGGTTGGCTCTATCTACTTACCTGTTTGAAACGTTGATAATCTATCTAAAAATGGAATGTTCCATGTATTCTGAAAACTTTGCAACACAGATATTCCATTAGAAGGTTGTGCGATATATGGAGTCATGTATCCTGTTTTTTCTTTAGAACCAATGTTTATCAACATAGCACATGGATCAAAGTCATCTTTTGTTGCTGTTAAAATCAATTTCATATCTGCTAATGATATAGGAATTTCGATGGAAGCAGTTCCATCTTCATCTGTCGTAATTTCACTTAATAATTTTACTGTTGCTCCTCCGACTGGTTTAGCATCTGAAGTTACCACTATCTTGAGTTCATCCCCAGGCGAAACATAATTGGGAGCGTCGATAGTTAATTGTGGGTTTGGAGCAGTAATACTCGCAAAATCATATTTTTCTTTAACGGTGATCTTGTCTGGTTTTAATTCAGGCTGATTTTCTTCCTCTGCTAATCCTATAATAGCAACTACTTGTATGATAAAGAATAGTAAAACTATAAAAAATAACATTTTTCTGGATTTATACTCCCTTCTCATCGTATCCGCTGTATATACTCTGCTGGACCACATATTTAAACATATTGCGTTATTTTGTCAAAACGCTATTTTTCTCAACTCCTTTTCCTTCTCCGAGAAATGCCCATAATAAATCCGGTAACAATTGTACAACAAGTTCTTTATATGGGCAACGACAAAAATATTATGCGAGGATTATATGAATGGTAATGTTTTAGAAAGAAAAGATCAAACAAGCATTTTCTGTCAGCATTCACTTCATCGTCAATATGTCTTAAGCATCAAAATAAAAGTTGCAAAGATTATATTTTCATTTGTACTTATTGTGCTTGGGATTTGGCTCATGACTTTGACAATGTAAATAATATTGCTTCTTTAGGATAATTTTGGTAAAATCACATCATTTTTTACCATTTTTTTCGAAACAAATATAAAACATAAGCAGCTAATATTAACTATAACAAAGATTTATCAAGGAAACAAGATAAAATGATTAGCATTAAAATCTTCAAACAGGGCGATGATCTTGTTATCGGTGCATGCGATGAAGAACTGCTTGGTAAAAAATTCGTCGATGGTAAACTGCAGATTGATGTCTCAAAGCATTTCTACGATGGAGATCGTATTGATAAAAAAGCTCTTGAAAAATATCTATTTGATGCAACGATTGCAAACCTTGTCGGTAAAGAAACAGTTTCGTGTGCTATAAAACTGGGTCTTGTTGATCCTGATTGTATTTTAAAAATAAAGGGAGTTCCACACGCACAAATGATTAGGATGCTGTAGATCTATTGTTGTATTGTTTTCTTTTTGATTTCTTCTATTTTATTAATAATTTTTTCGTAGTGACTGCCTTTCCAGTAATACTTGTCGCATTTTTTACAAAACCAAAACTTGTCATTATTTTCAAAGACTTTCTCAGGTACCTTTCCTTCAGCACTCCTTTTTGTTCTTGTTTCAAGTATGGTGTTGCAAAGAGTGCATCGTGACAAAACATATTGTTCATCAATAAGTATGAGTTTTAAGACTTGGTTTAATTGTTCGTCAAGATCTGTCGAGGTTATTTCAATAGTAGTCAGATTTTTCTTTTTTCCCCTCATTATCAATTCTTTGTCTCGTGAGATAATGGTGCGTTTTTCATTGTTTGCAATGTGCAATAATTCATCATCTGTCATTGTATCGTTTGCATAGAATGTGTCAAATCCTAAGATACGGAGCCATTTTGCAAGTGTGCCAAGCATTTGATCGCATAAGAGTTTCATTGTTTCATTTTGTAATGAACTATGTTTCATAAGTTTTTATCGGCATAGATATGTTGTACTTGAATTCTATTGGGAACTGCTTTCTTTTGAGAAATAGTGCAATTCTTCAAGAATGCTGGTTTTTTCCATATTGACATTTTTACAGAAAAAGTTTAAATACGATCCGTGAAAGAATATAGCATGTTCAACTATGAATATTGTTGAACTGAAATTAGGAAGAATGTGGATGAGAAGAAATAGACAAAGAAATTCTTTTATTCAAAGTTGCTTAGTAAGAAGGCTTGTAAGCATCTGTTGTGTAGCTTTACTTTTACTGTTTATTTTCCTTCCCGTAGTTTCAGCGCATATATCTATTGGTGATTCTATTGGTGATCCTGTTGATAAGAATACTATTTATGAAACTACTTATTATACTAGTGAGGGCGATGGAACTGCTGGAAATATTGTAACACTACGGGTGGACGTAGGAGATATTACTGCAGGAAATCGAATCGAAGTTGCTATAGAAGATACACAAGGAAGCGCATGTGTTAATCGGATGGATTTCACATCAAACAAAAATTTAGCAGATGTGCACGTGCATGTAACCAGACTTAAAGAAAGGCCAGAAGAAATACAAAAAGAACCAAAAAGAAACGGCACTGTTTATGAATATCTTGATCTTAAAATCACTACAGATGATATATACTTAAGCAATATGAGTACTAGAATCAGATTCAATGTAAGCAAAGAATGGATTAATGAAAACGACATAGACATATCAACAATAAGATTAATGAGATATCACAATGACACGTGGCAGGAACTTAACACAACATTTCTTCTTGATAAAAACACTACAAACGCTTCATTTATTGCAGAAACCCCAGGTTTTTCAACATTTGCTGTTGTTGGAAGCGCAAATGTAATGTCATCTGATACTTATGCTCCGGAGACTGCAAATATTCCTTTGGAGGCAATAATTGGGATAATTACAGCAATTGTTGCATTGCTTATTATTGTCCTTTTCAAGGCAAGATACATCTACTTCGGAGATAACCATACTGTAGAGAAACCAAAGAAAAAAAATTAAACAATAGTAACAGATAAAAAAGATAGACATACGGTTTTAATAGATCGGCTATGTTTTTAAAATCTGATCAATTGTTTTTTTAAGATCTGTGATCTTACATGGTTTTTCAACGTAAGCATCAGCAAGAAAACCGCCCACATTTTTTGCAACATGATCAGTTCTTGCAGTAAGAAAAACGATAGGTATATTTTTACACGATTGCTTTTCTTTTATTTTCTTCTTTGTCGGGACCTCATATACCTCTGGGGAAGGGGAAATTGGATGGATAATGAAACTGTGAAATTAGCTTACTTGTATTGGTATAACTCATTATTTCCATGGTTCATAACAGACACAGAACTCAAGGAGGATAATTTAAGACCCGAAAAAGTCCGAATATTCATATAGCATTTTAATCTTATTTTCAAGAATATCCAGATTTATTAAAGCTTTATTTTCTAAAAAATTAATTTTTAATTCATTAATAAATAAAAAAAAGCTCTTAATAGCTTTGAATGGATAAAAATTTATAATTAATATTTTAAAATTGATTATTTTGATTAAATCTAGATTTATATCTTCAAAACGTAAAATTTGGACTTTAAAATCTTATTTTTATGTTTTGATTCATTTTTAAAAAAAATGGAGTTATTATTAATAATTATAATCGTAAAAAACATATTTAATCGATTTTTAATAAAGCAAAGTCTCTATATATGTGCTATATC
>JAIWHQ010000069.1:0-7517 GCA_048629575.1 Thermoplasmatota archaeon
CTGGATTACCTTTGAATCCGGACATCTTGCCAATAAGAGCTCAAACATAATTTTCCGGGTTTTTATAACTTTTTCTGTATTAGTGTTAACTACCAACTTATCGATAGCTGGATAAGTGCATGAGGCCTGAATTGTGGATTTGTTGTTTTGACTAATTTCCACCAAACAGAGTCTGCATGCTCCATACGGAGTTAAAGCTTTATGATAACAAAGAGTCGGAACCTTTATTCCAGTACTCTCAATACATTCTAATAGCGTTTTACCTTCCTCGAATTCACCCTTTTTACCATTTATGGTCAGCTCTATCACGCCAAGCCTCCGCTTATACCGCTCTCGATTAATTTTTCTATACTAATTATTCCTAGAATATTCTTTTCGTCAGATACCATGGTTTTCAACTTCAAGAAGCATTAATTTCTTCTCCCGTCATTATTATTCTTTTTCTTCCTTTTCCTTCTCTGTTTTTTCTTCTTTCTTTTCTTTTTTCATCTCTGGTATTTCAATTACTGCTTTAACTTTTTTCTCCTCTGGTTCTTCTTTTTGCTCTGACACTTGTTCTAATGTTTCATCAGCAGGTTTTTCTTCCACAAACTCTGAGGATATTTCTTCTTTGGTTTTTTCAAGCTCCATTGGTTCCCAAGTAGGTATTTCTTCTTCTGTTTCATCAATAGACCTCTGGGGTTCAACCTTTTCATCGATTGTTGCAACCTCTGTAAATTCTTTCATCGCCTGTTTTTCTTTTTCCCCTGGAGCCTCCTCAGGTTTTGTCTCCTCGACAGATTCCCATTCAGGAAGTTTCTCCTCGTTTACATGCATCTCGTTTATTGGTTCTTTTTCTTCCTGTATCGGAGTAGGTAACTTCTCTTCTGTTTTCTCAGGTGTTTTTTCAAATATTTTTTCAATTTCTTTTGGCCTTACTTCTAAAAATTCAGACTCCGAAACATCGACTTTTTCGACTTCATAAAGTTCCTCATCATCAAAAAGATCTTGGATATCAACCTCATCTTTACTTTCTTCTTTTTGCAGTTCTGTTTCAGTTGGCTCAATTTCCGATGGAACAACCTCTTCTTCTTTTTCATGGATGATAACTCTTGGTTCAAGGCTATCAGATTTCTTTAAAAAATCAGACGTAGTATGTCTTATCTTAGTTTTTGATGACTCACCAGATAATCGTTCACGAACTGATCCCAGGTTTTTTTCATGTTTAGCAACAATTTCTTTTATTTTTGGATTAGAAGGATTGTCAAGAATCATGCGTAATTTTTCAATATCAATATCTTTAAATCTTTTATCTTTGGCCATGATATCAGAAACCAATAAAAGTATAAGACTGCTCACCTATTAATAAATTTTCCTTTTTTTATCTTTATCCGCCATTTTTTTTGAACTAAAAAGTTTATTAAACAGGAAACGTATTAATTATTTTCTGATAAGAATGGACTTTAAAAACAGAGATGTCATCTCAGTAAAAGATTTTTCAAAAAAAGAAATTAATGATATATTAAACTATTCAAAAAAAATGATTCCATATGCAAAAGGCGAAAAACACACCGATATTTTAAAAGAAAAAATTTTATCATCTCTTTTCTTCGAACCAAGTACCCGTACAAGACTTAGTTTTGAAAGCGCTATGCATAGACTTGGTGGAAATGTGATTGGCTTTGCAGATCCAAATGCAACATCGCAGAAAAAAGGCGAAAGTCTTGCAGATTCAATACGTATGGCTGACTCATATAGCGATGCAATTGTCATACGACATCCTCAAGAAGGATCAGCACGTCTTTCTGCAGAATTTGCCATGTCACCAGTGTTAAATGCAGGAGATGGCGCGGGACAGCATCCAACACAATGCCTTTTAGATCTATTTACTATTGTTACAGAAAAAAAGAAGATTAAAGATAATAAAATCGTGCTTCTTGGTGATTTGAAATATGGAAGAACAGTTCATTCACTTGCCTATGCGCTTTCGCTTTTCGGTGCTGAATTAACTTTTGTATCCCCGCAAAGTTTGAAGATGCCAAAAGAAGTAATCAATGAATGTAACGACTTTGGGGTCGAACCTTCGAGTACTTCAAATCTGGAGAGTGCAATAAAAGATGCTGATGTCCTCTATGTAACAAGAATCCAGAAGGAACGATTTCCCGATGCCGAGGAATATAATCGTGTCGTTGGGACATATAAGGTTGATAATGAATTGTTAAAACATGCAAAAGAGAATCTTATCGTTATGCATCCGTTACCCAGGGTGGTGGAGATAGATCCTCAGGTCGATAAAACACCTCATGCATTATATTTCAAGCAGGCATTTAACGGTGTTCCTGTACGAATGGCGCTTCTTTCTCTTATTTTGGGAGGTAGAAAAGTATGAAAGAATTAAAAGTAACGCCCATTAAAAATGGGACGGTAATCGATCATATCCCTCCAGGATTTGCCTTAAAAGTATTACACGTTTTAAATATTCCAGAAGAAACTTCCTCGGCTGTCAGTGTTGCTATGAATGTAAAAAGCAAGATGGGTAAAAAAGATATCGTAAAAATTGAGAATAAAGAGTTAGATAAGAGAGAGGTAAATAAAATCTCGCTGATTGCACCAAAAGCAACGATTAACATCATCAGGGACTATGAAGTTGTAAAAAAACATAGAGTTCAGCTTCCAGATGAAATAGTTGGTATTGTTAAATGTTCAAATCCCACCTGTATCTCTAACTCAAGAGAGCCAGTGGAGAGTAGATTCATTCTTGTGAGTAAGGATCCGCCTCATATCAAATGTTACTATTGTGAAAGAGAAACAGAAGATATAGCTGAAAGAATTATTTAAGTTCTTCGAGTATTTCTTTTGCCCGGTCTAGTTTTATCTTTTTTTCTTTGACTATTTGTTCTGCAACTTTATCGATTTGGTCTCCTGTTGCTCCAGCCATTACTGCAATATTTTTTGCATGCAGTGACATATGGCCTTTTTGAATGCCTACTGTAGAAAGTGCGAAGACTGCTGCAAAGTTTTGTGCAAGACCAAGGCTTGCAACAATTTCAGCAAGTTCTTGTGCTGTTTTTATACCAAGTATTTTTTTACAAAGTCTTGCTTTTGGATGGATGTTTCCTGCACCACCGACGATACCTACTGCAAGAGGTAACTCAATTTCTCCGACAAGATTGCCGTTTTTATCTTTATAATATGAGGTAAGTGACGTGTACTGTCCGTTTCTTGCTGCATAGGCATGTGCTCCTGCTTCAATGGCTCTAAAATCGTTTCCTGTTGCAATAATAAGTGAATCAATGCCGTTCATAATGCCTTTATTATGTGTCGCTGCTCTGTATGGATCGATAGCTGCCAGAGTGTAGGATTCTAGGAATGCATCGACGACTTGTTCGCCACCTATTTTTTCTTTATCAAATATAGCTTTTGCTTTTACAATTCGTTTATCGGCAAGATTTGATAGTATTTTAAGACGAACCTTTCCATCAGTTATTTCTTCAAGCATCGGGGCAAGCGCCTCACACATTGTATTTACCGCATTTGCGCCCATTGCATCACGAACATCAACAATGAGATGGGTTACTATCATTTTTCCAAGAGGACTATCAAGTATGCGAACCTCCAGGTCCTTTGCTCCCCCACCAAACTCTACAAGAACTTTATCTTGTGCATTGGCAAGATTCAGTAATTCTTTTTTATGATCCATGATTTTTTGTGCCGCTCCAACCACATCATCCATCTTTAATAGCTGCATTTGACCAATCATTAAAGGTTGAGAACATTCCGTTGTGAATCCTCCATGTATTCTTGCTATTTTTGCTGCGTTACTTGCTGCAGCGACAACGCTTGATTCTTCTGTTGTCATTGGGATAAGGTAATCTTTTCCGTTTATGTGAAAATTAACTGCAATTCCAAGGGGTAGTTCGAATGTTCCAAGGACGTTTTCTATCATTCTGTCTGCAGTTTCTAGATCAAGTACAGAAGAAAAAATCTTTGTTTCCTCGTCTGTTAGATTTGAAAAATTTTTTACAAATTCTATTCTTTCTTCAATAGATTTTTTATAAAAACCTGAAACCTGGGATGATTTTTTATCTTCTGCCATAAGTATTTGCCTCCAATAATAGCTTTGCCAAGAAATAGCTAATTGTTTTTATAATTGTGCATTCTCGTTACGTTTATCGTCGAATTTCTTTTGATCGTTTAAGATTCAGTTGGTAGTTTCTCTTGTTTTAACTGCCATACCATAGCTAAATGAAAGCATTTCCGCTCTATTAAGAAGACATCGTCCAACAGCAAGCAGGTTGTCTTTTTCATCAACAATTAAGCATTCATCAAGGGGCAGTAGCTTTGGATCGCAATCCTTTACAAACTTTGCAAAAACACTTTTTCCATCTTTTATAAATGGTACTGCATCGTTTTCTACAGTAACCCTCAATTTTGGAGGTTGGAAATTAGTATGTAACAGATGTGCTCCATTGATTTTTAAGGTAAACAGGCCATCACTTGCTCGCATTGAAAGAATATGCTGTTCATTACAATAGATATTACGGATTTTACCTGTTTTCTTCGATTTCACAAGTTTAATATCTCCATTAAATAATGCTTTTGAGGCGTTTTTTCCAAACTGCATATCAGCAACTGCAGAGATTCTTTTTATATCCATATCAATGTTTTTTTCTTGAGAAACAATTTTCTCCAGAGTTGTTTTGTCGTCTTTCCAATGAATTACTTTTTGTTTTTTTAGAAATTCATCAAATATCTTCTGTGAAGCTTCTTTGGTTTCTATATCTACAGTTTCAGGAAAAACAGATTGAGCAAAAGGATACATTTCATCAAGTTCAATTGGCACAGGACCTAAATGTGAATGTACAGCAATGTTTATGTTTCCTTTTTTTAGAATACGCTTTATCTGCTGAGAATAAAAGGATGTATATGGTTTTCTTCCTTCAGGGAAAACAATTGTTGTATCTGATATTTGTTTAAATCTTGTTAAGAGGCGTCTATGGATTCTGTTGATAATTGGTCTGTGAATCGTATGGCTTCCTGTATAAAACAATGCTTTATTTTTGCTGATAGGTTCAAACTGCTCAAGCCAAATCTTATTTTCTTTTTTCCTAAGTTCTTTTAGAGATTCAAGTAAATATGGATTTGAGTTTGCTCTTCGTTCTACAAGCTCCCATAGCCATCCTTCAGATATTGCTGTTCTAATTTTTTTAATCTCAGCAAAACTCACATACAGATTATGCTTTGCCAACTGTAGGACAACTTCATTTTTCGTCATCTTTTTGAGTTCAGATGCGGTGAACTGTGAACAAACTGGGCAGCAGCATGGAAGTTCAGATAAATCATCTAATTTCTCGGTTCCCCATGGAAAGATCATCCGACCGTCGTTTGCGTATTTTGCATAGGCAGATGAATCAAAGAAGTCACAGCCAAGAGCAACAGCCAATGGAAATATGAGTGGATGACCCGCACCAAAAAGATGCACAGGTTTTGATGGGTTAAGGCCCTGCTTTGATGAAAGAATACATCGCACAAGATCAGTATATCTTTGATTTTCCATGAGTGGTACCACACCGCCAATTGGGAAGAAATCTGCATCGATCTTGCTGAGTTCTTGTGCACATTTTTTTCTAAGATCAGGATAAATTGAGCCTTGAATGGTACAGGCAAGCAGCATTTCATCTTTTTTTGGTATGCTTTTTTTAGCACGTTTTACTGTTTCGTTTACTGCTTGTTCTGCTTCTTTTTTTGTTTGATTTGGTGTTCCGAAAATGTCAAGGATGGTTCCAATATCGCTTCCGATGTCTCTTTGAAACTTAACAATTTTTATAGGATCTAATTTGATGTCACCATACACGTATGATTGGAATGTTCCAGAGTCAGTCATCACTGGACCGTCAAAGTCTATGAGTTTGTGAACTCCGTTCTCCAGTGCTTTTTCTCTTAGTTTATTGCTTTTTTGGATTATATAAGAGTTTGTGATGACAATTTCTGTTCCAAAAAGTTTTTTCATTTCTTTTGGAGAAATGAGCATTCTATTTGGATTTATTACAGGCATAAGGTTTGGAGTAGTAACTGTCCCATGCTCTGTTGTGAACCTGCAGATTCTTCCTGCAGCATCTCGATTCTTGATTTCAAATTTCATTTCAAGTGGATATAGCAATACAATATTTAGTTTTTAGTTGAATCAAGGGGGTTTTTTGAAAAAATTTGGTTCTTTTTTACACTTATCATATATAAAAGTATTTTTTGTCTTTACATGTTTACAAAGTAAACGTTCAATGTTTATTACGCCCCTATTTGGATTGGGTCGATAATCCTTCTCAGTGTTGCAATTGCAGATAAAGACGCCATATAACTTGATCCTGGGTTATTAGGATTTGGCATATTCTCAAGTTCAACACGTAATCTACCAAATGCTCCATGAGCAAGAATCTTATGGCTTATCCGAGTCGCAACAGGATCTGCAACGATCTCCACCTTTGTGTCATCAAACCCTTTTCCAGCAAGGGAAAGACTTGCAGCTACATTTATATTTGCAGGGAATTCTTTCACTGCATCTCTAGCATTTCCTTCAAAAAGAACAGTTCGCTCATCAAAGCTTTTACCAAATGATGCAGGAGGCTTTGTTGTCACAAGAGTTACTTCATTTAACCCACCAACGCCTGCAGATAATATGCCATCGATTCCACATACTGCACCTGATGGTACATAAATTTTACAATGTTTTTCTCGTGCAATTTTTTCAAGTTTTTTTCGAAAATGATCGTCAAATAAACTTCCTACACTCATGAGAATTAAGTCTTTATCTGCTTTAAGAATTTGTTCAGCATATTCTATTACTGCTTGTTGTGATGCTCCTTCAAAGACAACATCGACATCGTTTAAAAAATCAGTTACATTCTGTATTTCTCCTTTTTTAATTGTCTTACATAGAGCTTTTGACGCTTTTTTATTGATGTCATAGAGATATATTTTTTTGATTTCTTTCATTGCATCTGCCGCTTTTGCAACATCAGTTCCTATAGCTCCGCAACCAATTATTCCAAGATTCATACGTATACCAAAACCTTAAAACAGTATGTTAATATAAAAAATATTGTTATGGACGATATTGATCGCTTTCTTAAAGAAGATATAGGAGAAAAAGGAGATATAACTTCTGAGTCTCTTTTTACAAATGAGCAGGCTTCTGCAGAAATCATCGCACGGGATGATTGTATTATTGCAGGTATTGAAGAAATGAAAACAGTTTTTGATAAAACAGGAGCTGTTGCAACGTTGAATGTATCTGATGGAGATTTTATCAAAAAAGGAACAGTTGTTGCTACAATTAAAGGATCTGCTCGTTCCATTCTTAAGGGGGAACGATTAGCGTTAAACATTATTGGTCGGATGAGTGGGATTGCAACTGAAACAAAGAAACTTGTGGATAAATGCAGAATCATTAATCCAAATGTAACAATTGCTGCGACAAGAAAAACAACACCTGGATTTCGGGAATACGAAAAAAAAGCAGTTGTTATAGGCGGAGGAGAAGC
>JAIWHQ010000070.1:0-7481 GCA_048629575.1 Thermoplasmatota archaeon
TAACTCTCCTCGTCCAAGAAGTACACTATCAGCATGCTGTTTTACCTCATCGGGAATTGCTGCTGCATGAAGACCACTAAGAACAACTGTAGTTCCTTTTTTTCTGAATTTATCTGCAATTTCATATGCTCTTGGTGCAGTAGATGTTGTAAAATTGATATTGACAATGTCATATTTTTTATCAAAATCTATTTTCTCATATCGTTCATTTAAAACATAAACACGATGTTTTTTTGGAGTAATTGCTGCGATTTGTCTTGCATGAAGTGTTGGGAGAATTGAAAACGCAGTGAGAAGCGCTTTATCAAATAATCTGTACTTTGTACCACCCATCCAAACATTTTCAATAATAAGTATATCCATCTTATTAGTAATACAGGAGACATCTATTTAAGTAATTGTTTCTATCCTTTTCTGTCTGAAAGCTATGAATCCTTTCTATAATCCAATATTCCTATCAAAGATTCTGAAATCTTATCTATTTGATATCAATAGATTAAGAAGGTTAGATGATCAACAGTTACAAAGATTTCAAGATAAAAAGTTCAAAAAAATTGTTGAATTTGCATATACCGTCCCTCTTTATTATGAAAAATACAAAAAAGCAGGCATTCATCCAAGAGACATTTCAGGACTTAAAGACATTGAAAAATTACCTTTTATCACTAAACAGGATATTAAAAAATATTATCCCGATGGAATTATCTCAAAAAACAAAAGAAAAGATCAACTTGTTGAGGTTTCAACTTCAGGAACGACTGGGAAATCACTTTCTATTTTTGTTGATATGTTTGATGTTGTAATGGGGCTTTTTGGATATCTTAGAACAATAAGAGAATATGATCTTAACTGGAGAAAATCCAAATTAACCATAATTGGTGATTTTGCATCTCATACTGCAGAAAGTGGTTATATTAACAAGGGATTGCAACCACGTATTAGTTCAAATTTTGTTTTCAAAAACATTCAATGGCTTGATACAAACGCAGATCCTAAAGAAAACCTTGAAAAGATAAACGAGTTTAAACCTGATTTTATCGGTGGATATGTTGGGATGCTTGGTCATATGGCTCTTCTTAAAGAACAAGGTTTTGGAAAGGATGTTACTCCAAAAGTCATTGCAGCAACAGGCTCGGTTCTGGATAAATCTTTAAGAGATTATATAGAGCAATCGTTTCAAGCAAAACTATACGAAGTATATGGAGCAACTGAAACAGGACCTATTGCTTTTGAATGTAAAGATGGAGGATATCATGTGATGTCTGATCTGCTTCATCTTGAGTTTTTTAATAATAATGAACCTGTTACATCAGGTGATGCAGGAAAACTTGTTGTTACAAAACTCTTTGGAAGAGGGACTCCGATAATTCGTTATGATGCAATAAATGATATTGTTGCACCTACAGATAAAAAATGTACTTGTGGATTATCTGGAGATTTGATTGAAAAAATATATGGTCGAACAGATTTGTCTTTAATTCTTCCAGATGGAAAGGTATTGATGCCTTCAGTGTTTGCAGAAATATACAGCAAAATATTACATCAATTAAAATCAACTAAATTAAAGGATACAAAAATTATACAAAAAGATCTGCATACTATTGAAATTCAGGTTGTCATAGATAAAAAACAAAAAAAAGGTCCTTCAGAAAAAGAAATAATGACACTTATTAAAGAAGGTTTTGAAAAAAAGGTAGGATCTGATGTGTCTATCTTTATTAGAACGGTTGAAGGACTTGGTGATCATGAAGCTAGAATTGTATCAAAAATAACAGGAGGTCCAACTGAAGTAACGGAATATTTGTAATTTTTCTAAATTTAGACCGAAAATCTTTTAAGGGCTAAATGATTAATATATTAACACTTGTTAAATGAGGAATAATATGAAAGTAGTATTATGTAACGATGGTACTTGTGTACCTCCAAAATGCCCTGTTGTTGATGTACAAGATGATAAAGTTGTCATTGGAGAAAAAGACAACATCTGTACCTTAACAAGAGAGCAATTTGATATTCTAAAAGAAAAAATAAAAAATAATGAACTATAAAGGAAGGTTTTCTTCCTTCCCAATTTTTTTTTATAAATCATCTAACTTTTTAATCAGATTTATATCCTTCGACATTTTGATTATAGAGATCAATTCCGTCATAGATTATTTTTGTCAATAGTTCTTTTCTTTCCGAGTCTGTTTTTAAATTGAGTTTTCCATAAATAGTTGCGTAATATGGTTTTATAAAACCATGATCATATCCAAGAGTTATTATTGTAAACTGTGGAACACCTCCAATATGATCTTTATCATAAATAAAACGAGACTCTTTTTGTTCTGTATTTGCATGGTCTATATTGATATGAATAAAAGTGACAGTTGAGTTATCAAAGGATGCTATTTCTGAAAAAGTATCTTCTTTCTCAAAATATACTGAAAAAATATCTTGAAGGATCGGCTCCATTTCATCACAAGAAATACATACATCTTCTCGATATGCAATAAAAACTGGACCTTCGTTGAGAGAATCTAATACAAAACCTGAATGATCTTGACCTTTTGCTACATCAAAAGTGAAATCAAGTTGGGTCGTAGGTTCAAGTTTAATACAACTTAAACAAAGTACCGACGTTATACCCGATTTAACGTCTTCATAAACATCAGTAGATACAAACATTCCTCCTAGAGTTCCTGAAAATAACAAGAATACACAAATCTGAATAATTAATAGTTTCTTCATTTAAATCCCTCGTATGTTATCACCTGGTTTGGACAAGCATCTATGCATTTTCCACACAGTATACACTCTGGACTGCGGTTCATATCAGGAACATCAATTCCCATTGGGCATATTTTACTGCATGCATGACAATGAATACATCCTTCCAGGTTAACTTTGATATGTAAAAAACTGATTTTATTAAACGGGGCAAGGATTGCACCTACCGGACAAAAATATCGACACCATCCCCGTTCAACAGTAAAAATTAGTATAATGAATAATATAAAAATTACTAATGTTGGATAAAAATATGATGTCGGAACATAACCACCAGGATTTAGAATCGAAATAGGAATTGTTCCCGTTAAAAAACCTACTGGACAAATATCTGTAAACATAAACCCAATGAGATATGGAGTAATTATGGCAAGACCTATTACACTAACATATTTTAAATATCTAAGATATGGCTCGATTTTATGTTGTCCAAGTTTATTAAATAAAGGATATTTTCTTAATTTGCGAGAAACTGGGCTTGTGCTTCTTTGTAAAAACCCAATAGGACAAGCCCAACCACATACAGCTCTCCCAGATACAACTCCAACAGTGCCTAAAATTGCAAATGGATAGATAAATAGTTTCCAAGCAAAACTCCCTTGAAATACACTTTTTTCAATTGCTCTGATCGGACATGCAGCATCAGCAGCTGGACAAGCTTGGCAGTAAAAAAATGGATAACAAAACCCGGTTTTTATGCCAAATGCTCCCAGATTTGCAGTGATTAGGAAAGAAATTTGAGCAATAATTCTTTTTATTTGAAATTTCATCATAATCTCTTTTTTCTAAATAAAACGAATCCCATTCCTATTGCTGTAATAAGAACCATAAATTCAAAACCAGGAGTTCCATTATCTCCATTGTTATCATTTGAATCTACTAACAGATCAATAGTCCAGGCTTCATCAAGACGTACTTCTTCACCATCTATTATTATATCAAAGTAATATTGAATATAATCTGCTTCTTTTTCTTTCAAGGTAAACTGTGCTTGAAATTTGCCAGGTTCTAAATCATTCATTTTTCCTGATTGTTCACTAAAACACATACCTGCAACATGAGAACACTCTTTAATATGGACAACTACTGCAGTAATACCTTCTCCTCCGATATCTGCAGTTACTGTGATATCTGAAAGTGGAGTAGGTTCCTCTGGATCTATTGTAAAGCTTTCAAGTACTGGTTCTGCTGCAGTAATAATTGTAGATGATAAAAAAAAGCTAAGTAATACTATTGTTCCTATCATAATTCTTTTACATTTATTTTTCATATTTTTTCCTCCATATTTTATTATATTATTTCATCTATTTTTGAAGAGAGTGTGACCGTATCGTCAGGCCATCCTGGGGGAATTTCAGAAAATAACGCAACTCCTTCATGTGAGAAATGAGTTTTTCCTTTTTGATCAAATATATATAGTGTGGGTATCCCTCCGCTGACCATTTTATATTCTTCCCAGACACTGCCATCATCTTGTCCAAAGATCCAATCCAGCTCAATCCCATATTTATTTTTAAAACCTTCTATAAAGTTATTTATTTCCTGAGAGTTTTCTTGTGGGTCGACGTTTAATGAGATAATCTCTAAATCATTTCTATCATATGCATCATATGCATTTCTGAGTTCTTGCATCTGATATTCACATGGTCCACACCAGGTTGCCCACATATCAAGAATAATAACTTTTCCTCTATAGTCACTTAAATGTTTTATTGTACCATCAAGTAAGGTGAATTCAAAATCTTCTCCATCGTTATTCTCTGCAGAATCAATACAGCCAGACATCATGGATAATCCAAAAATGAGAAAAATACTTACTGAAATCATCCCTGTTTTTCCTGTCATGGTCACCTTGTCTATTTAAAAGTTTGAGTGTATTTTTATTGGTATGTTTCAAGTTTTGCCTTCAGCGCGTCTTTTGGTAATGCTCCGACGAGTCTGTCAACGAGTTCTCCATTTTTAAATACGAGCATGGTTGGTATGCTCATTATTTGATGTTTCGCGGATGTTTGAGGATTTTCGTCGACATTTAGTTTTCCAAAAACAATTTTTCCCTGCATTTCTTTTGCAAGATCTTCAATAACTGGTCCTACCATTCGGCAGGGGCCGCACCATGGTGCCCAGCAGTCTATAACTATTGTTTGATATTTTTTTATGTGTTCATCTATATCTGTATCTGTTACACGTAGTGGTGTGTTTGGCATATTTTCTTCCATATTTTTTCCTCCGTTCATATATTGTTTTTTTAGTTGTTCAAGTTTGCTCTTTCTTATTTTCTCAAGTTCATTCATTGTGTTTACATAATAAACATCATAGTATATAACGTTTGTGCAGATAATATGCACAACCATTATAAGCAATAAATTCATTCATCTGCTATCAATGAAATTTATACGAGAATATGGAAACATTAGCTGTACAGACGTGTTACAATGCGTCTTTGAACTTAACAAATTAGATTTTAATATCTATAAAACCCTTAAAACAATAGGTGAAGCAAGAGCAGATGTTCTTGCAAACAAAATGAATAAAGAGAGAAGTACGGTATATCGTTCGCTGCAGAAATTGACTTCATGCGGGTTATGTATGAAAAAAACAAAAACAATTGAATCTGGTGGTTACTATCATATTTATTCATGTAATAATCCTAAACAGGTGAAAAAAGAGATGGAGTCATGTATTGATGAGTGGTACAAACAGATGAAAAAAACATTAAAAGATTTTGAAGAAGAACTAGGTTGATTATTGAGTATCCTGCAGCCATTTTCTAATTCGCAGGTATCCGATCTTTTTATCTCCATCAAGCCACAAAATAGGTGCTGTTTTTTGGAGGTCATCAAAGACATCGTGAGCTTTCGCCTTCTCGAGTTCTTCATCGCTCCATTCATTAATGTCATGTGGAAATGTTACGATTTCTACATCATCTCTGTCTGTCATAAGCTCTTTTGTCTGCACGCATTTCACGCATTGTTCTAACGAAAATAATATTGGTTTGTTCATTTTTATCCTCTCATCGAAAATTTATTCCCTAAATATGCGATTTAACGAGCTGAGATATATAATTATACAGCTTCTTTTAAATGTTGCTTATGAGCTGACATCGTCAGTTTAAAAAAACTATATCAACTCTTTTTTCATATTCTACTTACAGAATGGATGAAAGCGATAAAGTAGTACGAGACCCAATTCATGGAAACATAAAACTTAAAGACTCTATTGCTGAATTATTAGAAAGCCCAGAGGTACAGCGTCTGTATAACATTAAACAACTGGGTTTTGCCCATTTAGTTTTTCCAGGTGCACATCACACTAGACTTGAGCATTCTCTTGGTGCATACCATATAGCTTCTCAGATATCAGAAACATTAAATATTGGAGATGATGAACGAGATGTTGTAGCTTGTGCTGCCCTTCTTCACGATATTGGTCATGGGCCTTTTTCTCACACTCTTGAATCTCTCCTATTGGAAAAGTTTGGTGTTGATCATGTTGATTTAACAGAAGAACTTATCTTTGGGGAATATGAAATTTTTGAATCAAATGAAAAAGATTTTATCCAATCTGAAAGTGTACATCAAATACTTTCAAATAACGATATTGACAAAAAAGAAATTATTAATATCATCCGGGGAAAAACATATAAGAAATTGTATCTAAGTCAAATTTTGAATAGCACAATTGATGTTGATCAGTTGGATTATCTTATTCGTGATGCGTATTATACTGGTGTTTCGTATGGTATGATTGATATCGAACGGTTGCTGCAGACACTTGTGATTCATGAGGATACTTTAGCCATTAAAAGAAAAGGTGTGGGTGTTGTAGAAAATATTCTTATGGCTCGCGGTCTTATGTATTCTTCTGTCTATTTTCATAAAACTGTACGGATTGCGGAGTTGATGCTTTCCAAAGCAATTGAAGTTATTCCTGATCTTGAACCGTTTGAGTTTTTTCGACTGACTGATGCAGAGATTGTGGGTTCATTAAAGAAGATGGGGATGTTTCAACAGGAGATTGTTACACGGTTGAAATATCGAATACTTTTTAAACAAGCATATTCAGCATCGGTTCATGACTTGGATAAGCAGGCTTTAGATGAGATCAGAGGTTTGGAAAATGCAGCTTATAGAAGACAGAAGGAACAGGAGTTAGAGGATGCTTTTGAGATCCCTCATGGACATTTAATTATTGATGTACCGCGTCCTGAGTTGCTTATAGCTGAACCTCGTCTGCATAAAACAGATATTTTTGTTGTTGACAGAGATGAAGTAAAAACACTTGATGAATTTACGCCCATTGCAGAGGCTATTCGGTCAAGGGTCACTCCTGATTGGATTGTTATGATTATTACTGATGAAAAGTATAGAGATGTTGTTTCTAAAAAAGCTGAGGCAGTATTATTTGGTTAGTGGTTATAAGGAGAGAATGGGGAAGATCGAAGGTGGTGAGGAGAGATTTTTTAAAAATTTGACTCCCCCATTCTTACAAAAATATATTAAAGAAGAGTATATAAATTTTGTTATAGAATTAAAACCAATTCTATAAATATACGATTATAATTAATTTGTATGACAAAATCTAATGAAATGTAATAATTTTTCTATTGCTTTGAAAGAAAAACAATGACTTTTGGTAATGTTGCATGAACTGGCTCTGGCGAAGAAATATATTGTGCAGCAAAACAATTTGAAAAAAGTAATCGTTCATCTGGC
>JAIWHQ010000071.1:0-3584 GCA_048629575.1 Thermoplasmatota archaeon
ACAATGATGAGGCTTAATCCTTTTTAAAATTATAAGGTTGACTATAAATTGGCATCTACAAAAATGTGAAAAAAGAAAAATTTAAATTTCGAAACCCATTACTGTTTGTAAAAACAGATGTGATTATTATGAAAAAAGATGAAAATATCCATATAAAGCTGGGTCTTGAAAAAAATTTTACTACGGGGAAACTACAAATTAATATACAATTTGATACCAACGCACCAAATTTTACCAAAGACAAAGATGTGTATAATTGGTCTCCTTCATATGAGGAATGGGCATTTGCCAATGAAGCATTTGAAATAGTAGCAAAAGGTCATGGCTATACATACGAGAAAAACACACATTATGAAAAAAAAGAAATTGATGACGAGGATGATTTTGTTCCCCAAGCAAATGAACATGAGATAGTAAATAAATTCTTAGAAAAAACAAAAAAAACCTAAATCAGGATAATTAGTTATTGTGCAGTTTGCCGTATCTCTTTTTATTCGATAAAATTGTTCTTACTAGTTGTATCTACATCATTGATTGTATGTTTTTATATGATTGAAGCACATGGTTTTTTCCATATTCCTCGACAATTGGTCCATGACCTGGATACAGATGGATAATATCTAAATCACTTAATCGTTGTATAGATTGTACCAATGATTGAAAATTTCCGCCCGGCAGATCATATCGACCAAAATCACCATGAGCAAAAATCGTATCTCCAGAGATAAGGACTTTTTTCCTTTTATTATACAGGCACATGCTTCCAAGGCTATGACCTGGAGTATACATCACTTCAAATTCTTCATCTCCAAGAACAACATTTTCGCCATCAGATAACGGCGTGTCAACCTGAATTTTAGGCATGACACATCCAAGTAGCCTTGCAAAAGAGCTTTCTCCTTTTTTTAGCTTATTTACTGCATTTTTATGTGCAAAAACCTTGGCATTATCGTTAGTTGCTTTCAAAATATCAAGTGTCCCTCCGACATGATCAAAATGCTCGTGTGTTAATATTATTTGTTTTATTGTGGCGGGATCTATAAATTTCTTAATAGCCTCCATTATTTCTTTATTGTAAAGGCCGGTTCCTGTATCAATAACGGTAGGAGTATTTCCAATTATTACGTAGACATTGGAATCGTAGTTTCTTCCAGAAATCGTAAATATATCCATAGTGAACAAGATATAGATTATAAAAAGATAAGTCTATCGAAATTAATGGAGCGCAGATTTTTATAAAAAAATAGGATAATAGTAACAATTATATGCAGCATGTAGATTACCAACTAACATACTGGGGAGTATAAAATTATGGTAGATGGAAATATTGTTCATGTTGTAGGCACAGGAACCATAGGAGAGCCCTTAATTGGACTACTCTGTGATGCTCGAGATGAGTTGGAAATAGACGAAGTAACCTTTTATAAACACAGCCCTAAACTGGAAGATAGACCAAAAATGAAAGGTCTCATCAACAGAGGCGCCAATCTGTGTGTCAGAGAAGATCGAGTAAAAGATTTCCAAGAACTTGGCATCGATCCAGTCTATCATGCAGAAGAAGCCATAAAAAGAGCATCGGTTGTTATTGACTGTACACCAAAAGGAACCGGGCTCATGAACAAAGAAAAATACTACAACAAATACAAAAACAAAATAAAAGGATTCATGGCTCAAGGATCTGAATTTGGCTTTGGAAAAATGTTTGCTGTCGGCATTAACGACGATGCCATTACCAAAAAAGATCAATTTATCCACATAGTGAGTTGTAATACCCACAATATAGCAGTGATAATAAACACACTAGCAATAGAAAATAAAAAAAATCATATGCGCGAAGGACGCTTTCTTTGTATCAGAAGAGCAAATGATATTAGCCAAGTGAAAAGTTTCATTCCTGCTCCAGAAGTAGGTGTACATAAAGACGAAAAAATGGGAACACACCACGCAGTAGACGTCTACCATCTTTATAAAACATTAGGAATTGATCTCAATGTCTTTTCAAGTGCCTTAAAATTAAACACGCAATATATGCATTGTATATGGTTTGATATAAAACTTGATAAAAAGATGACAAAAGAAGAAGCAATTCAACGTTTTATCGACAATCCTCGAGTAGCGATTACATATAAGAAGGCAGCGAATTTAGTGTTTTCATTCGGAAGAGAACATGGCCATTTCGGTAGAATACTTGACCAAACAGTAATAGTTGTTCCAACTATACATGTCATAAACGAAAACGAAGTCATTGGGTTCTGCTTTACACCACAAGACGGAAATTCAATACTAAGTAGCATCTCTGCAGCAGAACGGTTTTTATATCCTGACTGTTACGAAGAAAAACTCAAATGTTTAGGAGCATTTTTATTGCAAGAAGTGTAACCAACGCAACATAATGTCTGCCTTGACAATTGAATATCTATGACTTTTTTTATATCCCACTTTTATACAGAGTAAACCACGTCGGTTTCATTTCGAGAAACTATGTTTATGGGTATCCACCAATTTTTAGGCTAGGATCCCCAAGAAGCGCCCATCCTTCAATGGTTTTTCTATCTAATTGCCTACTATTTTCTCCACCAATTATTGTTATATAATCAGTTATTGCCTGACTGTGTACATCACCAAGAATATCGATACTTTGATTGCCGTAGCAATCAAAAAACCTACCATCTATCCAGCCGCCACGATGATCTAAAGTAGCATAGCCAAGATCCCCATATCCCAGACCTGTACATCCAATTGTTGCAATAGATCCGCCTCCGGATTTTCTTGCAAGCCACCAGCTCCAACACTCAGGAACCCATGTTTTATGCCAAAAATGTTCATCAAAATAGGCTTTTCCTTCTGTACGAATTCCTTTGACAAAATTCAGAAATGTAACATTAAACTGACTGTTATGACATCCACCAACAACAACAATCGGAAGCTTCTCACTATTTCTTAACTTTCGCATATGGCGGAGTTGAAGACCTGTCGTAAAATTATCATTTTCAGGTGGATGATTCCCCCAGGTTGATGGATTTCCATGACCAGCAAATATGACAAAACCAGCACCATTACTTATCGAACTTGTAACATCAGAAGGACCACTAAAACTTCCATCTGAGGTATAGAGTTTTTCGATATCAAAACCAAGTGGCTCAAGAAAACTTGCTGCATGATCACATTCTATCTCACCTTCGGCAACTCCTGAATGATCTCCGTTAATTCCAGGGACAAACGTATCACCTGCTATACATATCATCTTTTTAAACCAAGAAGGATCACAGGCACTACTTTCATACTCGATAATCTTATCAACCATGATATCAACTTCAAAACCATAACGACATGCAAGTCTACCAACCGCAACATCTGGAACATAATCTATTATGTCTCTACCATCACTTGGGTTGAACCATTCTCCAAAGATACCATTTCCATTGGAATCCCAGTCTTCAAATTCGGTACCATTATTTTTATAAATATCTGCATAGTAAAGATCACTTGAATATCCTTCTTCCCATCCGTCATCGTTGGCTACAACTCGCTCTGGAATATACCATCGCCATAGCTGACCAATTCTTCCACCAACAAGAAGGACA
>JAIWHQ010000071.1:3594-7339 GCA_048629575.1 Thermoplasmatota archaeon
CCATCGCCATCATTGTCCAACCCGTCCACCAACTAACAAAACATACGAGATATCATAGGTTTCTTTCATATCATAAATACATAACTTGATTTTTTCAGGATCATCTCGTCCCGCACTATATTCAGTATATATCTGATCTGTTGTCTTCAGTATTGTTTGAACTCCATAGCTATTTTTATGTTCAATGAGTAGCTGAAGCTTATCTGAAAACTTTTCAGGTGCAACAATAAGAAGATCATACTCATCCTTAAATATTACTAGATCTGGAGACGTTACATATGATATTTTTATATCTGCACTTGTAGCAACATATATCCTATTATTTGCTGGTTCATATTGTACAGGGTTCATCTGAATAGAGACATACACAACATCGTTGTTATTGTTCATACCAGAAACAATCTTATAACTCCATTGTTCTTCAGGATATAACCCAGTACTTTCATAGACTTCTTCATCTTCTTTGAGTTCAGGTGCAAAACGTATCGCTGCTGAAAGAGGAATTGACTTGCGTGCAGGTATAACAGGCTTTGACAAAACCTCTGTCTTTATCTCAGAAAACGTTACTTCAACTTCTTCAATTATTGTTCCAGATGGAAACACAAATACTTTAGTCACAACAGGAATTGTAGGTTTTCCAACTTCCCGTAATTCAGATGTTGCTTCATCTAGTTTTATCGAGATATATTTACCTTTTTCATTAATTATTGGATCTGAAAATAAAATAGTCTTTGATTGTTCTATAACTTTTTGTTCGTCTACAGGTAATGCAACAGCTCCAAGTCCACTAAGGACAAAAAGTCCTACTATGAGTATTGGTATTATTTTCTTCATATTTTTCCCCATAATTATAACGATATTATCTATATATAAATGTTTCCAATATCTGTCAAATAAAAGGAAAAAATTGAATTTATATAGTAAATGTACAGTTAATCTAAAAAAATAAAATTAAAAAAAAGAAGGAAAAAATGGGTATTAATCATACCCGCCAAGCATTAAGCTTGGGTCACCAAGGAGCGTAAATGTCTCGATTGTTTTTCTGTCGATCTGATCGTCATTTACACTTCCGATTATGTTGATATAATCGACTATTGCCTGATCGTGTATTGCTCCTAATGCATCAATGTCTTGACTGGCATATGCATCAAACATTCTTGGTTCAATCCAACCGCCAAGACCTGCACCAGAACTCGCACCAACATATCCATATCCTAGACCACTATGTCCTACAGATCCAATAGCTCCACCGTTCTTTCTTAACAGAAGCCATGAGCAGAAATCTCGAGGTACCCATTCCTTAAGCCAGAATGGACCAAAATCAGCAGGATCGCTAGAAAAATATGCTTTAATGCCCATTTCTTTAATGCCTTCCATAATATATCCCATGGTTGCATTAAACTGAGCGTTGTGACATCCTCCGACCATAATGAATGGTAGCTTCTCACGATTTCTTAGCTTGTGCATATCAGTCCATGTAAGACCAGTGATCCATATATCTTCTTCGTGTGGTGGATGGTTCGACCATAGGGAAGGATTTCCATGTCCTGCGAAATGTACAAAACCTGCACCCGCAGAAATTGCTTTAACAACATCACGGACGCCCGTAAAGGTTTCTAAAGAGGTAAAAAGTTTTTCAATGGTAAATCCATCGGCCTCTAGAAGATCTCCCGTATGGGTAGTCTCCATTTCCCCTTCATAATAGTCGTCAGGGGCTGGAAAGGTATCTCCCGCGATCATAACAGCTTTTTTAAACCATGAATCATCAGTTCCACCCTCATAAGCTATAATCTTATCAACGACGATATTAAGCTCAAATCCATAATGGAATGGAATTCTGCTTAGAATTACATCAGGATAGAAATCCATAATATCTTTGCTTAATGGAATGCCTGGTACCCATTCTCCAAATATGCCGTTTTCATTGGAATCCCAGTCTTCAAATTCGGTACCATTATTTTTATAGATATCTGCATAGTAAAGATCAACAGAATATCCTGACTCCCAGCCATCATCATTGTTGTTTCTAAATTCAGGTAACCACCAATCCGTTGTTTGTTTATATCTTCCACCTGCAAGTAAAACATAGGTGATAGCATATTCTTCAATTGCATCTTTGATGGCTAGCTTAATATCTTCTTGTTCATTTCGTCCATCATATTCGGCATAGATATCTTCAAGGGTTTCTAAATAGGTCTGAACATCATTTGCATTTTTATGATCAATAAGTGGTTGCAGATTTGAGGAAAACTCTGCAGGAGCAATGATAAGCATATCATATGAATCACCAATTATCTGTTGGTTTCTAGGTTCATCATATTTAATGTTTATTTCGATATTACCGCTTGGAACACTAAGAGTATCTTCTGCTGGATTATATTGTGAGTTAACCTTTACGATCACCATTACAGAACGTTCCCCTTGATACATACCAAATGCATAATTTACAGAATATGACTCAGTAGGATAAAGTTTAGAGCTCTCATATGTTTCTTTATCTGCAATAATTTCTTTTTTAGCATTCGCATTGTTATCTATCAATGCAACTGGAGCAGGAGCAGGACATATCTTTTCTGATAATTTATATTCTTTCACATCAAAATTGACCTGAACATCCTTAATCTCTGTTCCTTGTTCAAATGCAAACACTTTTGTTATAACAGGAGTCATCGGTTGATTTTCTTCCATAGTTACAGATGTTTGCTCTGCAAGATTAACTACAACGTAGTTTCCAGAATTAGAAAATATTGGATCTGAAACATAAAAAGATGTTATCTCTTGTCTTGTGTTGTCATCAGCCTCTATAGCAATAGCCCCAATTCCTGATAGGACTAACGCTCCAACTATTAATATAGGAATTATTTTCTTCATATTTTTTATCCCCATATATACTATGATTGTCTAGTATATAAATCTAACTATTAACATATATATTTGAAAAAAATTTTAAAAATATTGGAAAAGATAAAAATATAAAAAATATAATCTTCAAAAATTTTTATTTTTAAAAAAACCAGGGGTCGTAAAATGAATTTTAGCAATGTTTTTTTTGGAAAAACAGGAGATACCGGTAAAATCTCATTCATCTGCAGTTTCTTTTGAGCAGATAGAATTACTTAAAGATTTTAAAAATAATAAAGATAATTATAAGAAGATTATAAAAGAGTTTGAGGAACTTGGAGAGAAGCCATGTGGCGAAATTTTTAAGGAACTCTGTTTCTGCATCTTGACTGCCAATTTTGCCGCCGAAAAGAGCATAGAAATTCAGGAAACTATTGGGGGTGGATTTTTAACTCATTCTGAGCCACAATTAGCAGATAAACTGAAAGAACTCGGTTATCGCTACCCAAACATCAGAGCAAAATATATTGTGGAGGCAAGAAGGTACAAAGATTCGTTAAAAGAGACTGTTGAGTCTTTTGACGATGAATACGACTCAAGAGAGTGGCTGGTCAAGAATGTGAAAGGGATTGGCTACAAAGAAGCGAGCCATTTTCTAAGGAATATCGGCTACAAAAATTCAGCGATCGTGGATTTTCACATAATCGATCTTTTGGCGAGGTGTGGGCTGATTGAAAAGCCAAAAACGCTCACAAAAACGAAATATATGGAAATTGAAGAGTTGCTCGGGAAAATTGCGGAAAAGTTCTTTCTCTCGGCTTCCAGGAAAGATCCCAATGACACGACTCTCAGGAGAGATATCAAGAGGGGGTGTTGTGCTTGCTTTGATGTGTTGCACGAGGGG
>JAIWHQ010000072.1:0-7334 GCA_048629575.1 Thermoplasmatota archaeon
GTGAAAGCATTACTTTTTTAGGAATATTTATTCTAGGAATTTTGACAGCAGCTACACCTTGTTCCATTGCATTATTAGTTGCTATGATTTCATATGTGGGGACGCTCCAGAAAGAAACTGAGAAAAAAACAAAAAAATTATCAATTCAGGGATTCTGGATCGGCATAATTTTCACACTTGGTATGTCATTTGTATTTTTTATCATATTTTGTAATTCAATTCTCGATATAGGTCTGCTTTTACGTTTTCTTAATAAATTGTTTGTTCCTTTAAATCCTCCAAATGCTACATCTTCTAAATCTGCATCTGAAATAAATTGTTTCAAGGCTGAGCTGGCCATAGGACCTCTCCATACTACCGCGCCTTCAGTAGGGGCAAGAAAGCCAATGGATAATAACTTAACTCCATAATTCTCCAGTGGTTTAATGAGTGATTTACCATCAACATTACTTACCGTGGGCTTTTCAGTTTCGTTATTAAACATGGTTGGGATAGACGGACCAAAAATATCGGCATCTATAATCGCCACTTTTGCTCCTGCTTTAGCCAGTGACACGGCCAGGTTGGTCGTAACAGTTGACTTACCAACGCCACCTTTACCACTTGCTACAGAAATGATTCTTTTAATATTTTTCAATCGCTTGTCGATAACACTAACTCTGGCATCCATAGTTTTACCTTTCTCCCTTAATCGATGTTATTGAAACTCCCCGTCCTGTCATTATTTCAAAATCTGGGCTGCCGCATTTTGGACATCTTGCATGAACAAAAGCAACCTCAGGGATGAAATGTATCGCCTCTGATTCATCCTCGTTGAGTTTTTTCTTCATATCGCTAAAATCCCATGTATGTTCACAACTCTTACATTTCAATGTGCTTTTTTCAGTTTCAATTACAGTTTTTACATTTTTCAATTTGTCACCTTGAGTTTTTATAATTTCCTCAAGAGCAAACTCAAAAATATCATGTTCTATTTGCTGCAATTCACCTATACTTATTTTGATCTCACTGATTATTTTCAGTTTTTCTTTCTCAGCGGCCTCAACCGCTGCAACAAGTATTGATTCAGCAAGTGCCCATTCATGCATATGGAAATCGGATAGAGAAAAACCTGGTTTAAATCTTACTGTAGAAAAATAGAAAAAGCATATGGAAATATCCGCTTTAGGAATTAGATATGAAATATGAAAAAGAGAAACTGCTTAAACAAAAAATTCAACACATAGACATTAAAACATTTAACAGCGTTCCTCTCATCGATTCCTTTGATCATATGGCGTTTCAGTCAAGAAATCTCGCACGAGCATGTGAGATTTATGATACAATGTTAAAAGACAAAGACTGCACGGTTATTCTTTGTTTGGCTGGTTCACTAGTCAGTGCAGGCATGAAAAAGATCATCGTTGATTTGATTAAACACAATATGGTCGACATTATTGTTTCAACTGGTGCAATCGTAGTTGACCAAGATTTCTTCGAAGGATTGGGATTTTACCATTACCGGGGATTTATAGATGTAGATGACAACGAACTAAGGAAACTGTCAATCGACAGAATTTATGATACGTTTATTGATGAAGATGACTTGCGCATCTGCGATATGACGATAAAAAAAATTGCTGATTCAATGACACCTAAAGCATATTCATCAAGAGAATTCATTTGCGAAATGGGAAAATACTTAGAAAAACATGGAAAAAATCCTGAATCGTTTGTGGTTGCTGCATATAAAAAGAATGTGCCGATTTTTTGTCCTGCTTTTTCTGATTCTAGTGCAGGTTTTGGTCTTGTATTTCATCAAACTGAGAGAAAAGAACATATATCAATTGATTCAGTCAAGGATTTTAAAGAGCTTACCGAACTTAAGATAAAATCAAAGGAAACTGGCCTGGTTATAATCGGTGGAGGAGTTCCTAAAAACTTTGTACAAGACACTGTAGTTGCTGCCGATATTTTGGGTGTTGATACACCCATGCACAAATATGCGATACAATTAACCGTAGCGGACGAAAAAGATGGGGCGCTTTCTGGTTCAACATTAAAAGAAGCAAATTCTTGGGGTAAAGTAGATACTACTTATGAACAAATGGTATTTTCTGAAGCAACTCTTACATTTCCGTTGCTTGCCAGCTATGCATATCACAAGGGAAATTGGAAACAAAGAAAAACAAAAAAACTAAATCAAGTATTTTATAGTTAAGCAAACAATTTTAAAGTTGTCTTCATATGTTGTTTTTACCTTGTAAGGAAAAATATGACAACATCTTACATGTAAAATCGATTAAATGAAAAAATTTATAAAAAAACCAGTCAATAACAGACCCAATACAAAGTTTTTTAGGACTCTATCCTAAAAAGATTTCATAATGATTTGAGGTGAGCGAATATAGGGAATTTAAAAAATTCTGCCTTAGTAAAAGCTGCAATAAAGGCAATTTATGACGTAGCCAGCAGAAGAAGCACTTCAAGATTTGCTGAGGAGTCAATAGGTTCTACCATCAAAACACTTGAAGGAAAATATGATTTTCTAAAGTATGTTAGAATTAATCGAAATGATTCTTCAGAAGAGGGCTTTGTCATCAATATTTCGCCAGATATCAATTCTGTTCATCCAATTGAAATAGGAAAGGCCATTGAAGCCATCATAAGAGTGATTTATAATGACTTAAGCGAGGAAGCAGGTCTATATTTTGTAACGGAACTGAAACAATACGTTGGAGAACAAACAACTAATGGAATTATAGATTGTGATGTAGATCTTGACCAAATACAATTGGAACAACACTACGCATACAGACGGCGAAAAAGAAAAAAAGCCATTTCCGAATCTGTCAAAAGAGGTGGCACAGACAGCAAACAACCTGAGAATCTGTTGGGTTATACATGGAGTAATGTTTCATCTTGGAAGCATGAATCTGATAGCAAATTTTGCACATTGTATAATAAAGAAGGTAAAGTATTGGATCGGTTAAACATTGATAAAATCATACAGAACTATGTCAAGAAACTTTCTGGACATGAAGACATGGAACCAAGCGAAATTGAAAAAGAAACAAGGCTTTATGAAAAAGAGTATGATCTGTTAAAACTGATGGTTGAAAGAGATATGGATGCTGAAATGGCCGCAGGGTTACTTCATATATCCGAACAAGAATTAAAGACTATGATAAGTAAATTATCACAGATGGAAATGTTACAATATATTTCACACGATACATTAGAACTCACAGACACTGGCATCAGTTGTCTATCATCAGAAAAGAAAAAACAAAAAAATTA
This sequence comes from Thermoplasmatota archaeon, assembly GCA_048629575.1. GTDB lineage: Archaea > Thermoplasmatota > E2 > DHVEG-1 > DHVEG-1 > JAUWYM01. Next base: position 3,280 of record JAIWHQ010000072.1, read on the forward strand.
AACAATTACTTCGCATGGTTTTTCTCGGAAAATCATTATATATTTGATAGTTTCTATTCGATGTTCTGTGCAGAGAAATTATATTACTAAACTGAAACAGTTAAAAAATAATCTCAAAAAAATGGATAGTGTGGCCATTGGCTTTTCTGGTGGTGTAGATAGTTCGTTTTTACTCAAAGTAGCATCTGAGATTCTGGGGAAGAATGCTGTAGCAGTTACTATTTCATCATCGCTTCATCCAGAGAAAGAGCTAGAAGAAGGAAAAAAACTAGCTAAGACGATGAATGTTAAACACCTAATTATCAATCTGGATATAGGAGAAATTGAACGATTCAAAGAGAACCCGTCTAATAGATGTTATTACTGTAAAAAACATATCTTTTCAAGAATAAAAGAAGCGGCAAAAAAAGAGAATATAACTTATGTACTCGATGCGAGTAATTATGACGATCTGCAGGATTATAGACCAGGTATGAGTGCATTGGAAAAACTAGGTGTCATAAGTCCTTTAATTGACGTTAAATTAACGAAAAAAGAAATAAGAGATTTGTCAAAAAAGATGAACCTCGATACATGGAACAAACCGTCGTTTGCTTGTCTTGCATCAAGATTTCCTTATGGAATTAACATAACAAAAAAAAGATTGATGATGGTTGAAAAAGCAGAGAATTTTATACAATCATTGGGTGTGAAACAGTTCCGTGTGCGATATCATACTGAAACCGCGAGAATTGAAGTACCAAAAAATGATTTTCAGATCATACTAAAACATTCTGAAGAAATCGTGAAACAATTCAAAGAACTTGGATTTAAATATATAACACTGGATATCGAAGGATATAGAACTGGCAGTTTGAATGAGGTTCTTACATCATGAAAAAAATATTACGAGATTTTAAAGCAGGAAAAATCAATCTTGCAGAGGTTTTAGAAAAACTAAAAACATTCCCCTATGAAGATTTAAAATTTGCAAAAATTGACACCCACAGGGCATTGCGTAAAGGATTTCCCGAAACTATTTTTTGTCAGGGTAAAACGATCCCTCAGATTCTTAAAATCATTGAAACAATGTCAAAAAGAAATCACAATATTCTTGCGACAAAGGCAAATAAAAAGATATTTACTGCTGTAAAAAAAGTTTATACGGATGCAGAGTACAATGAACTTGCAAAAACAATTGTAATCAAAAGAAAGAAGCTAAAACCAAAAAAGGGGAATATCTTAGTTATAACAGCGGGAACGTCTGATATTCCTGTTGCTGAAGAAGCTATTGTGACCGCGGAACTCATGGGCAACAAGGTTGAGAAAGCTTATGATGTTGGTGTTGCTGGTATTCATCGTTTGTTTGATATTAAAGATAAAATATTTGATTCAAACGTGATAATTGTTATAGCAGGTATGGAAGGTGCGCTTGCAAGTATCGTAGGTGGGTTAACATCCAAACCAGTTATTGCTGTTCCTACTAGTGTTGGTTATGGTGCTAGTTTCAAAGGTATTGCACCACTACTTACCATGATGAATACATGCTCTGAAGGCGTGGTAGTAGTAAACATCGATAATGGTTTTGGCGCTGGATATTTTGCTAGCTTGATTAACAGGTGAAAGAAAAGATGAGTGTTGCTTATTTTGATTGTTTTTCAGGTATTGCCGGTGATATGATACTCGGGGCAGTTATTGATCTAGGTGTTAACATTGAATTTTTAAAAAAAGAAATTGAAAAACTTGGTATTTCAGGATACAGCATTGATGTTAAAAAAGTTGAAAAAAACAATATCACTGCTTCTGATGTTTATATTACAGTTAATGAAAAAAAGCAGCATCATCGAAGTTTTAAAGATATAAAAAAGTTAATTGATGACAGTCAATTAGATGATGAAGTTAAAGATTTGAGTAAAAAAATTTTTTACAATCTTGCTGTAGCTGAAGGTAAAGTCCACAACACTAGTGTTGATGATGTTCATTTCCATGAAGTTGGTGCTGTTGATTCAATAATTGATATCGTGGGTTCAGTTATTGGTTTAAAAAAGCTGGGGGTTGATCATGTTTTTTGTTCCAAACTTCCGCTTGGGAGTGGTTTTGTAAATTGTTCACATGGAAAAATTCCGATTCCGGCTCCTGCTACTGTTGAACTGTTAAGAGATGTTCCTGTATATCAGAGCAATGCAAATCATGAAATGGTTACACCTACTGGTGCAGCAGTTATTACAACACTTGCTGAAGAGTTTGGTGAAATGCCATCTATAAAAATTGAAAAAATTGGTTATGGTGCTGGTAAAATACAAAGTAGTCAACCTGGCATTTTAAGAGTTTTTCTTGGAAAAAAAGAAAAAAGAGAAAATTAAAATCTAACAAAAGATTCTAATTTTTTACAATATTTTTTTGTAGTTCTGGTTTTTTATTATAAATATAAACCATTACGGCCCATATGGCGACCATAGCTATAGTCATAGTTCCACCCACTACGGCCATTTCCTGTAACATAACTGGGATTTCTGCAGGAGTTTGCATAGCAGTTAAAAATGGTGGGTAAAGAATTATTTCTTTATGTGCAATGTGTTCAACTGCAAGCATTATTGCTCCGCCAAAGATCATTATATTTAACCAGCCTATTTTTAAATTTTCAGGTATTTTTTTTCTAAATATGGTTGTTACTATTCCCAAACTTAATGGTGCTATAAAACACGCCATTTTAATTACCTCCTATTTCGATTTTTACTTTTGGTTTTGTAAGGATTAAAATTATTTCCCATACAATAAAAATTGGTATTAGCATAACAATTCCAAGTAATGTTGCATTTGTGATTAGTCCTTCAGTTTCTAATTCAAGAAATGCTCCCCCCTCATAACCTAAAATATGGTCAACTAGTATCATTATCGAAGTCCCCCATAGCATTAAACTTAGTAAGTCCAGCCTATAATCTCTTTTTGTAAAGTACCATGCAGCAGTTACAATTATAGCTGCCATCAGTGTTGTTACAAGCCACATATTTTTTTCTCCCTTTTACATTTTTTATATGTAAATGATGATTTGTTATATAACGATTTTGGTAACAAAAAATTTATATTCGTGACACGATTATATATGCAGCGTGTCACCATGGAAAAAATAACCAGATTTGGCGTATCAATTGAACCGGATCTTCTCAAAAAATTTGACAAGAATATCAAAATGGAAGGATACACAAACCGTTCAGAGGCAATACGGGATCTTGTACGGAAGAATCTCATAAGAGAGGAAAACAAAAACCCTAATGCAGAATCGATTGGTACGTTAACAATGATATACGACCACCACACGGGAAACCTTACAAACAAGCTCCTTGATCTACAGCATGACCATACCAAAGAAATACTGTCAACAACACATATACACATCGATCACAATAACTGCCTTGAGGTTCTTGTTCTAAAAGGAAAAACTGGCAAAATACAAAAACTTGCAGATAACATTAAATCATTGAAAGGAATAAAACATGGAGAGCTTGTAATTACTAAAAGCTCACTATAGAAATATCACTAATTTTTTACGGCGGAATTAAGATCGTTAACAAAAGATTTTACATCAACACCGTGAACACCGGCAATATCCTTTATTTTTTCAAATGATGCAGCAATGCAACCAATACAACCCATGTTGTATTTAGCAAAAACACTTACCGTCTCTGGATATTTATCAATAACTTCTTTTATGTTCATATCTTCCGTAATCTTATTGTCTGTCATTATTTTCACCAATTATTAACAATCGTTATTAAAATGCCCCATATAATATTTACCCTACAGTTCCACCCGTGTGAGGAGAAGCCGGACGGGGATTTTGAGAGAAGAAAAAGTGGTATTGATCAATGGTGAGGACCGTCCGGTCAACTGCTTTAAAAAGGGAACAGTGTCTTAACTATTTAAACAAAAATATAGGTTGGTTGAAAGTATTAATTTTCATCATATATCAAAAAGAACCTGAACATGATAAGGACGTTTATTCCTTACTTCTAGAATATGATATGTTACGGCTTTTATCTCCATACCAATCTTATGTTTAGATATGTTATATTTTT
>JAIWHQ010000073.1:0-6997 GCA_048629575.1 Thermoplasmatota archaeon
CTTATAATACTATGTCTAACGTAATAGACGACTACAAAGAAGACGAATTATCAATCGAATATAAACTAATAGAAAGAAGGAAACGGCTACACTAAAAACTCCTTCTTTTTTTGATTTTTTTTACAACAACTACATCTCAAATAACACAAAAAAAACATGGTCGTAAAGATATATTTTTAAAAGAGACACCTATTACAAAAATATAGAGTCGGTGAGGAAAAATGGATTTTCCAAAAGGAACCGAATTCAAAGAAGAGACATATCCTGAAACAGGGAAAAAAATAAAAATAGCAATACTACCAGATGGAACAACCTTAAAGTTCTGGACGGAAGAAAATCTAGAAGAAATCTAAACACAATTATTTTTAAAAAAAAGAAAAAAACGTCTCTTATAGAAACAAAAACGCTATAATTTTTTAGCAAACGCATCAATTTCTGCTTGCCAACCATCCTTCAGACCATCACCAGTCTTAACACCAGCTCCAACCTCAAAGTCCACACCAGCAACCATTACCATATTCTTCTTCGAAAGAATCTTCTCCATCTTAAGAAGCACACTCTTCTTCATACCATGAGTATTAACAATACCATACTTCTTCTGATCCAAACCTTCAAGATTCTTCATAAACTTCTTCATCTCCCTCTGAACGCCAAACGCCTCTGTTGGAGTAGAAAACACATACACATCAGCCTCAGGTAAATTAGTAGGATCAGCCTCATCGGTCTTAAAAATCTGAACTTTTCCTTTTTTCTTCTCCACCCTACCAGCGAGATAATCAACAACTTTCTTACCATTCCCATATCTTGACCAATAAACAATAACGTAATTCATCAATTCACCAAGAGCAAGATTACATTTACATATAAAAAGAATTGTAAAAGAATCAACACCGATGAAAAAACAAAAAAAAGGAAATGAGACCGTCATTTCCTAATATCTATAATGCTCAGGCTTATACGGTCCTTCTATTTTAACACCAATATAACCTGCTTGTTTTTGTGAAAGTTTCGTAAGTTTTACACCAAGCTTTTCTAGATGCAGTCGTGCCACTTCCTCATCAAGAATTTTCGGAAGCATATATACACCGATTTCATGCTCTTTATTCCACAGCTCCATCTGAGCAAGACATTGGTTTGTAAAAGAGTTACTCATAACAAAACTTGGATGTCCTGTCGCACAACCTAGATTTACAAGGCGACCTTCTGCAAGCATAAAAATCTCATGACCATCTGGAAATACATATTTATCCACCTGTGGTTTAATATTAATTTTCTTAATACCTGGAATCTCCTCAAGCTTACCAACTTGAATCTCATTGTCAAAATGACCGATATTACAGACAATTGCCTGATCCTTCATTTTTTTCATATGCTCTGCAGTTATTACATCACAATTCCCTGTTGCAGTCACATAAATATTTCCTTCATCAAGTGCATCTTCAATTGGTTTTACCTCATAGCCTTCCATCACTGCCTGCAGCGCACAGATTGGATCAACCTCATTTACTATTACTCTCGCACCAAATCCTTTCATAGACTGGCAGCAGCCTTTACCGACATCGCCATAACCACAGACAACAACTGTTTTTCCTGCAACCATCACATCAGTTGCTCTTTTTATTCCATCAGCAAGGCTCTCCCTGCATCCATACAGATTATCAAATTTTGATTTGGTTACTGAATCATTTACATTAAATGCAGGGAAAAGAAGCGTACCATTTTCCATCATCTGATATAATCTATGAACACCTGTAGTTGTCTCCTCTGAAACCCCTTTTACATCTTTAGATATCCTTGTCCACCGGTTGTTATCTCTTGCATAAATCTCTTTTAAACAAATCATAAGTTCCCTGAAATCCTCTCCCTCCTCACTATAGTCTTTGTCAAATAACTCAGGATTATTTTCAACTTCTACACCTTTATGTACCATAAGGGTTGCATCCCCGCCGTCATCGACAATAAGATGTGGGCCTTTTCCATCACCAAAATCAAGCGCTTTTTCGGCACACGACCAATACTCTTTGAGCGTTTCACCTTTCCATGCAAAAACAGGAACACCAGATTTTGCAATAGCTGCAGCTGCATGATCTTGTGTTGAAAAAATATTACAGCTCGCCCAACGAATATCTGCACCCAATTCCTTTAATGTTTCAATAAGAACTGCAGTCTGCACTGTCATATGCAGACTTCCCATTATCCTTGCACCCTCAAGAGGTTTTTGTGACCCGTATTTCTCCCGTACTGCCATTAGACCCGGCATTTCTTTTTCAGCGATATCAAGCTCTTTTCTACCAAAATCAGCAAGGCCAATATCTTTAATCTTATATTCTTCTGTTTGCGATACCATCATTCTTACACCTATTTTTTATTTTAATATAAGCTTTGCATCAACAACACATAAGCTTTCTTCGTATACAAATACAGGATTTAAATCCATCTGGTCAATATGTTCATCAAGCTCCGCACCAATTTTTGATACTTTTAAGATGAGATCTATAACTAGTTGTTTATTTGCAGGGATGTTTCTAAATCCTTCTAATAATTTTTTTCCTTTTATCTCTTCGATCATCTGCTCTGCATCATATCTATCAATTGGAACAACTCGAAAGCTGACGTCTTTGTAGAGTTCAGTGTAAATCCCGCCGATTCCACACATAATCGAAAGACCAAAAGTGGGATCTTGAACTAGACCGATAATGATTTCTACACCTTTTTCTTCCATTTGATCGACAAGAAGGTTTTCTTTTGGAAACTTCTTTTTAAATTCTCTAAAAATCTTTCTGAGCTCCTGTTCATCTCGTATGTTAAGTTTAACACCGCCGACATCGGTTTTATGAAGGATTTTATTGGAACATACCTTAAGTGCTACAGGATATTTTAAACCAATTTTATCCAACTCGCTTTCCTTATTAATGACTTTATATTTTGTCGTGGAAATACCATACAGATTGAGCAGGTCTTTTACTTCGTTTTCTGCAAGTGGCCCTTTTCTTTTCACAAGTTTTTTGATTTTTTCATTCATGACTAATTCGCCTTCCGTTCATCTATCACTCGTTTTGCCTTCAGGCCAGTATCAGGGATTGTGTTTGGCGGGAGAACCTCAATTTTTGGAGTGAATACGATTACTGATTTTATATCGTTTTGTAGTTTTTTCGCAAGATTTTCCGTATCAAATTGGCTTAGCTGTTTTTTTGTCTCCACCTCTACGGTAAGCATATCTACATCACGTTTGGTTGAAAGTACCATACGCCAGTTGCTACCAACATCATGGTTTTTCATGAGAACCGATTCAATCTGACCGGGAAAAATATTTGTCCCACGGATAATGATCATATCATCGCTGCGTCCTTTAATCGTGGAGTGTTTGATATGTGTTCGTCCGCATTCGCATACTTCTTGATCGTAGAGTTTTGCAATATCTCTTGTCCTATATCGTAATAGTGGCATTCCTTCTTTTGTTAGCGTTGTAAGAACAACCTCCCCTTCTTCTTCAAGACCTATGGGCTCCAAGGTTTTTGGATCAATAATTTCAATAAGGAAATGATCCTCCCACAGATGAAGTCCGTCATGCTGATCGCAATCTGTTGAAACACCTGGTCCGCACATCTCAGTGAGACCATAGATATCGTGAACGTCCATATCCCATGTTTCCACAATGCGTTTCTTAAGTCCAGGTGTGAACATTTCTGCTCCAAATAGACCATTTCTTACCTCAAGTTTTTTCGGATCAACCCCTATTTCTTGTGCTACTTGACCAAGACGTAATGCATAGGAGGCAACTCCAGACATAAACGTACTCTTGTAATACTGCATGAGTTTGATTTGCCGCTCTGATTGTCCTTTTCCAGAAGGAATCACCATCGCCCCTACTTTTTGAGCACCATAATGAAAACCAAATGCACCAGTAAACGTACCATAGGGAATAGGGTTTTGAAAGATGTCTTTTTTTGTAAGACCAGACATTGAAAGACAACGAGCCATCACTTCTGACCACACCTCAATATCATTTGGGGTGTAACAGACAGTGATAGGGATACCAGTTGTTCCTGATGACGCATGCAGCTCAATGCAGTGATCAAGCGATGTCGCCATAAGGCCAAACGGTGCATTCTCTCGGAGATCATCCTTAGTTGTAAATGGCAGTTTTCTCACATCTTCAAGTGTTTTTATATCCTCAGGTTTGATCCCTTGCTCTTTGAATCTTTTTTTGTAATGAGGAACATTTTCATAGACAAGATGAACAGATTTTTTCAGACGTTTGAGCTGTAATTCCTGAATTTTTTTCCGTGGCATTGTTTCAGTTTTTGAGTTGAAAATAAAGTCCATAGAACTCCCACGTCCGAAATAGAATTGGTATTTTTAAGTTTGGCGTCAGAAATTTCAACGAAACATGTAAAAACAAGTTGTTGGTTATTGAGGCAGATATGAAAATTAAAAACGTTCAACTTAAATCTATTGAAGCAAGGCGATTTATTGATCGCAGTCAGAAACCAAAGCAGATACGAATAGATCATAATAGTCAGGTAACACAGATCCAGAGTCAATCAAATAATTCTGCAACAATTGAGTTTCAATATACAGCAAGCTATGGCGCAGTTGGTATGATCAAACTTGAAGGATCAATGATTTATGAAAATGATGATGCAAAAAAGATTGCAAAAGAATGGCTTGATACTCATAAAATGCCGAATCAAACAGCAAGTCATATTCATACAGCAGTCATGCATGCATGTGTCCCAGAAGCAGTTGGTATTGCAAAAGATCTAGGGCTTCCTCCACCGATACCTTTACCGCAAGTGCGTCTTGGTGCAAAGCCTTCAAAAGGACAATTTAGCCCTGAAGTAGCATAAGAAAATCTCAATTTTTAGGCTTGGCGATTGGTCTAACTTTAAATAAATCCAAAATATATGGTTTTTCAATGAAGAACATTGTTATTTCAATAGGTGGATCAGTTATTCTCTCCAAAGAAGCAGATACCGTTTTTCTTAAGAATCTATCAAATCTTTTAAAAAAAATAAGCAAACAATATAAGATTTTCATCATTGTCGGCGGTGGAAATGTAGCACGTAAATACATTCAACTTGGAAGAGAACTCAATTTTAACGAACATACGTTGGATCAGATAGGAATTGATGTTACACGAGTGAATGCAAAGATTCTGACAAATATTTTAGAAAATGCAAACAAAGAGATTCCCCAGACAACTGATGAGGCAAAAAACATGGACGATTCTATTGTTGTAATGGGAGGAACAACACCAGGACATAGTACGGATATGGTGGGTGCCGAGCTTGCAGAAAAAATTAGTGCTGATTTTTTTGTTATCGCGACAAATGTAGATGGAATCTATGATAAAGATCCAAATAAATACAGTGATGCAAAACAGTTAAAAGAAATATCAATAGATAAACTTGTAAAAAGCCATGGAACCAGATGGGAGTCAGCCGGCAAAAACACAGTAATAGATGGCCCTGCTTTAGAAATAATCAAACAAGCAAGGCTTACAACATATGTCGTCAATGGTAAACGATTGGATCAGTTAGAAAATGCTATGACAAGTCAATCATTTGATGGGACAAAAATTCTCAATTGAATGTTTTATTCCCCAAAGATGTTTTTAACCATCCACTCAGCGTCAAATGGTATTTGGTCATCATATTCTTGACCAACACCAATGAAGAGTAATGGTTTTCCAATGGTATAGGCAATGGATAATGAACTTCCACCTTTTGCATCGGTATCTACTTTTGTGAGAATAACACCGTCAATCCCCACGACTTCATTGAATCGTTTTGCTTGTTCAACAGCATCATTTCCAGAAAGTGCATCACCGACAAAAATTATGAGACTAGGTTTTGCGACGCGTTTTATTTTTGCCATCTCATCCATAAGATTTGAGTTTGTCTGCATTCTTCCAGCTGTATCAAGAAGTACCACGTCTTTATGTTTTGCTTTTGCATGCTCTATCGCATCATAGGCAACAGCAGCTGGATCAGAACCATGACCATGTTTTACGATCTTAACACCAAGATTATTTGCATGAATTGTGAGTTGTTCTATGGCTCCTGCTCGAAAGGTATCACCTGCTGCCATAACACATGTTTTTCCTTGTTTGTGCAGGAGATGCGCGATTTTTGCAATGGAAAGCGTTTTTCCCGTTCCGTTTACTCCGATAAACATGATGACAACGGGTTTTTTGCTTTTCTCTATAAACTCATTAAAATCAAAATCATTGGTCTTTAAAACATGAGATATTGCATTTTTTAGTACGGTTTCTACAAAATCGCTTACCTTAGATCTGGCAAATGATACATCTCTGATCTCTTCCTTGATATCTTTTTTTATGGATTCGATAACAGAATATGCAACATCTGATTCTAAAAGACCTATCTCAAGATCCCATAGTAAACCATCTAACTTTCTTTCATCAATCCCCCAAGTAGGTTTTTTATCTGTTTTTACAACTTCCTCGATACTTTTCCTTGTTCTTACAATATGTTGCAATTCAGTCTCGATACTTTCTTCTATCTGTTTATCAACTTGTTCTTCTCTTTTTCTTTTTTCTTCACTCACCTTTTTTTGAATTTTTCTTGCTCTCTTTCCCCACTTTAATTTTGTAACTATTAGAATTCCGGGTGTTCTGCAGCGCATTGCTCTCTGTTATCTTTTTTCTTCTCTCCTCTTCCTCAAGACAGGCACTAAAGGCCGGTGCATGGCTTCTTTCTCTTTTCTAGCTATTTACTGGTTAATGATGAAATTGGTTCCAGTTCCAGGCTATGGACCCGGAATTCTGGCTTACGAAGGAAATCTCTGTGCCTATATCGATAGCCACCTTCTTGCTGGCCATCTCTACAAACCTGGTTTTGATCCTGAAGGGATTCTGAGTACCTTGCCAGCGATTGCCACGACTTTGCTGGGAACTCTGACCGGTGATTGGCTTCGATCCTCCAAAAGGATTCTTCATAAAACTATTGGCATTTTAATAGGGAGTGTTTTC
>JAIWHQ010000074.1:0-6948 GCA_048629575.1 Thermoplasmatota archaeon
ATCTGGTTCTTTTTCTTAGATTCTTTCTTTGGCATTTTTCTCACCATGCCTTATTTTGTACATTCCGATATAAAATACTTGTTGTACATGTGTTACCTAAAAAGGGATGTCGCCTCTTCATTTTTGAGAACAGAATCATTTTTGAGCTCATATTAATTATACATATCAATGACATCTACTTATAATAAAAAAAGAAGTACTATACTAAAAGAACTTAACTCTTTTAAAAAAAGAGATTATAGCTTTTCAAATGGCCATATCCTAGGTTCAATGTGTACACAGCCTCATCCCATTGCAAAAGAAGCATATATAAACTTTTTAGAGACAAATCTTGGAGATCCTGAACTTTTTCCAGGAACAAAACAAATCGAATCAAAACTGATACAATTCATAAAAGAACTACTTCATGCACCAAAAACAGCAACAGGACAAATCGTTAGTGGTGGAACAGAGGGAAACATTACTGCCATGTGGATTGCAAAGAAACTATCGGGAAAAAAAGAAATAATAATTCCAGATAGTGCACATTTTTCGTTTCAGAAAATAGCATTGCTCATGGATATGAAACTGGTAGCTATTCCAATGACAAAAGAATATACTTTAGATATTACAAAAATAAAAGAAAAGATTACAAAAAATACTGCAGCAGTTGTTGGAATTGCTGGCTCCACTGAACTTGGAACCATTGATCACCTCCCCAAGCTTAGTGATATTTGTTATGATGAAAACATTTTTTTTCATGTTGACGCAGCATTTGGAGGATACATAATACCATTCTTAAAAGAATTACACTACAACGTACCAGAATTTGATTTTAAGTTAAAAGGTGTTTCCACAATTTCTATAGATTCCCATAAGATGGGGTATTCTGCGATTCCCTTAGGAGCACTTATTATTAGAGATAGCAACTGGCTTGATCAAATCAGCGTTGATTCACCATATATTAGTGTTAAAAAACATGCAGGTATTCTTGGAACAAGATCTGGAGGGCCAGTTGCTGCAGCATATGCAGTAGCTAGATATCTGGGTATGGATGGATATAAAAAAGTAGTTGAAAACTGCATGAACACAACAAGATATACAGAAGAAAAACTAGATGAAATAGGACTTGATCTTGTCATAAAACCAACGATGAATGTACTTGGTGTGAAACTATCAAAACCAGAAAAGGTTGCAAAAAAACTATCTGAGTATGGTTGGCGTGTAAATACAATGAATCATCTCTCCTGTATACGTATAGTGTTAATGCCTCAAATTACAAAAAAGATTATTGATGAATTTATCCCGATACTTAAAAAAGCATGTGAAGAAGTTGGTGAGCTATGAGTTTAGAAAAATTTAAAAAATCGTTACAAAAGGCACCAGTCATAAAAAAGGGAGATTACAGCTATATTGTTCATCCGATAACAGATGGTATCCCAGAAATAAAACCAGAGTTGTTACGAGAGGTTACTTCTGAGATGAAAAAGCATATAAAAAAGTGTGGCCCAATTGATAAAATAGTAACAATTGAGGCGATGGGAATACCACTAGCAACAGCATTATCACTAGATATGAATATCCCATTTACCATTATTCGAAAAAGAAAATATGGATTGCCAGGTGAAGTGTGTGTTGAACAAAAGACAGGTTACGCTAAGTCAAAATTGTATGTTAACGGCCTCTCAAAAGGGGAAAGTATAGTAATTGTAGATGATATAATTAGTACTGGCGGTACGTTGAAGGCTGTTCTTTCGGTTTTAAAAGATATTGGTGTGAATGTTATAGGGGTTATTGTTGCAGTTGATAAAGGAGATTGTGCTGAAGAAGTAGATAAAGAGTTTGATGTTCAGATAATGGCTCTAATTAAAATGGACATTAATGATGATGAGATTAGAATTACATAAATGAGTTTAATAAATGTCTTTTCACTTCATTTCTGTTAATGAAAAACTATTTCAAAAGAGACTGCTATGTAGTTTGTAGATATCTATGGTAGAAAAGGTAGGGCAACACAGTCATTGTCAGATATGCGGCAAAGCAATACCCATTTCAGAAACACTCTGTTCTGACGAATGCAAACAAAAATATAAAGGCATGATCAAAAAAAGAAAAATACTCATGTATATCATGTATGCCTTAATATTCGTCATACTTATCATGTTTGTTCTCAGCGGCGCCAAATAATACTTCTTTGCGGGAGGCATTAGTGTAGCCACTATCGTTTTAATTTGAAATAAAAGACAAGTTTTAAATCTACTTTCTCTCTTTTCATTAGCTGTCTATGATAGATATCATCCATATCTTAATCATCCTTGGAGCAATAATGATCCTAGGATTTATAGGAAACTTTATCTTCAACAGGACACAGATTCCAAGTATTGTCTGGCTCCTATTTTTCGGTCTTATCGTTGGATTTATCTTCCAAATCCAAGAAACCATCCCAGACAGCATCCTCAAAACTCTTTCAAGTTTTGTTGGAGCCATTGCCATCATAATCATTCTCTTTGACGGAGGAATAAATACTGATCTTTACCAGCTTTTCAGAGGTGCATCACGAGGGCTACTTCTCTCAATAAGTGCCTTCCTGTTCAGCGTTCTTGCTACCATGGCTGTTGTGGTAATTCTCTCAGCAACCTTGATGCCTGCAATTCCCTTGGGAAATAGTATACTTATCGGAGCAATTCTAGGAGCAATTGTTGCAGGAACTTCCAGTCCCATTGTCATTCCTCTGGCAAGTAGACTTAAGAATCTGCAAGATAAGACAAAAACAGCGCTCTCCATTGAAAGCATCATAACCGACCCACTCTGCATTGTTGTTGTTCTTGCAGCAAGTTATATGATCATTGATATGGGCGGGGTCATTGATTTAGGAGCAGGGATAAAAAACCTTGTTAGCACGTTTTCTGTAGGTGCTGTTGTTGGTGCTGTTTTAGGACTCTTTTGGCTTCCTATTATGCATAGAGTACGAAAAGAACAGTTCTCTTATGTTGTCACACTAGCTGTTGTGTTTCTTGTCTATTCCCTCACTGAATCATGGTGGGGAGGAGCTGGTGCTATATCCTGTCTCATGTTTGGACTAGTTCTAGGAAACGGAAAAAAGATACTGAAGATGGTCAAATACTCTGGCAGAGGCTTTGAGATGGATACTGAGACAAAACAGTTTCATTCACTTATCTCTTTTGTCATCAGAACATTCTTTTTCGTCTATCTTGGTATGATGGTGAGCTTTCAAAAAATAGAGTTCATACTCATTGGAATAATTGTTCTAATTGTGCTTTTTGCAGTACGATATCTTGCTGTATTTCTCTCAACCTATAAAGGAGGATTTGAAAAGGATGACAAACAAACCATGATGGTTATGATGCCTCGTGGACTTGCCGCAGCGATTCTTGCAATCATTTACGGTCCAGCATTTGTAGAAAAATTGATGCCGGGTCTTGATGGATTTTTTAAAGACAGCGTATTTGTTGTAATCCTAGGAACAGCAATATTATGCACCGTTGGTGTCTCAATCATTGCACATAGTGAAAAGAAAAAACAAGAACGTAGCATGAATACTGATATTAATAAAGTGATACATAAAGCAGGGAAACAAAAATAGATAGTTATTTCTTAGTTTATGGGAATAAAAAATTATAACTAAAATTTATTCAGCAAGTTCTTCCTGCAGATCAATAACCATCTCTGTAAGTACATCTTCGAAAACCGGATGGCGATATTCCTTTACTGAACCATTGGCAAGATGTGCTCTAGCGACAAAATCTCGCCCATCTTTTAAGATCTCGATATGAACAACAGTTTCCATAGATCTCCCTTCCTGATTTAAAATCCCGAATCCGTCCTCTCTATTTATAATTTTTGTGGGGTAAATTTAATGCCTCCTTATGCTATATACATCTTGGGGATAGTAAAATGGTAGAAATAAGAAAAGCTGTTGTTGCTGGGCAGTTTTACCCTGGCAGTAAAGATGGTTTGATTCAACAGATAACAGACTGTTATATGGACAGTAGAGGTTATGGCGTTCTTCCGAAAATTGAGAAGGGTGAAAAAGACATTAAAGGACTAATTGTTCCTCATGCAGGATACATCTATTCAGGAGCAATCGCATCTTTTGCATATCATTATCTTGCAGCATATGGTTTTGCAGATTCTTTTATAATTCTTGGCCCGAATCATACAGGAGCAGGCTCAGGAGTCTCAATAATGACCAAAGGCTCATGGGAGACCCCACTGGGAACAATACCAATTAACATGGATCTTGCACAACAAATCCATACCGGAATTATTGATAGTGATGAAATGGCTCATCGTTATGAACACAGCATCGAAGTACAGCTTCCGTTCTTGCAGCATGTTGCAAAAGAAAAAAAGTTTGATTTTGTACCAATATCTATGATAATGCAGGATATAGAAACAGCAACAGAAGTAGGAATGATTCTTGCAGAAGCAATACAAAAAGCCCCTAAAAAGACTGTTATTATCGCCAGTAGTGATTTTTCACATGCAGGATTTAACTACAGGAGTATGCCACCCGAGGGGATGAGGGTAGATAGGTATGCTGAATCCCAAGACAAGTATGCAATTGAAAAAATTATTGCACTTGACCCAAAAGGCCTTGTAGAAACTGTTCATGACAAAGGTATTACGATGTGTGGGTATGGTCCTGTTGCATCTATGCTTGTTGCTGCAAAAAAGATGGAGGCCGGCTCAGCCGAACTCTTAAAATATGGAACGTCTTATGAAGTACATCCAAATACGTCTTGTGTTGGATACGGAGCAATAATTGTTTATTAGGTGAAGTATATGAAGCCAGTTAAAGACATACAACTACAAAAAGATATGAATACGGATAAACTCGTCAGAGAATTATATGAATCAGGTGGTTTTACTGCTAAAAAACTAGCTGTTGGTGTTGACATCCTTGAAACCATGGTTAAAGAAAAGGATTGTACCACATTTCTTTCATTTCCCGCATGTATCATCTCAACAGGCACCAGGGGAGTGATTAAAGAGCTGCTGAAAAGAAAGCTTGTTGATGTCGTAATTACTACTTGTGGGACACTTGATCATGACCTTGCACGGGTTTGGAAGGATTATTATCATGGAACATTTATAGCAGATGATGAAGATCTTCATAAAAAAGGAATAAATCGCCTTGGAAACATCTTTATTCCTCTAGAATGCTATGGAACAGTTCTTGAAGAGAAAATGCAGCCGATACTAAAGGAATTGTATCAAAAAAAACAGAAATGGTCCACTAAAGATATCATCTGGGAGTTTGGAAAACGCCTTGAATCTGAAAAAAACGGTAAAGATTCTATCATGTATTGGGCGTGGAAAAATAAGATTCCCATCTTCGTTCCTGGTATCACCGATGGAGCGTTTGGCTCACAGATGTGGATGTATTATCAGGAACATAGAGATTTCACCATAGATCTTTTTTCTGATGAGCAATCTCTTTCAGATATTGTTTTTACTTCAAAAAAGATGGGGGCATTCATTATTGGTGGAGGGATTTCCAAACATCATGTTATCTGGTGGGCACAATTCAAAGATGGTCTGGATTATGCAGTGTATCTGACGACTGCTGTAGAACATGACGGAAGTCTCTCAGGTGCACGTATGCGTGAGGCCGTATCATGGGGGAAGCTAAAAGAACAAGCTACCTATGTTACTGTTGAAGGGGATGCTACTGTTCTTCTGCCACTGATGAGCTCTGCTCTGTTTGAACGGATTTAGAAGACTTAATTACTGGGGTGTTACCTGAATTTAATGAAGTAACAAATGAGATAGAGAATTGGTGTGAAACTTTGACATAAAAAATAAGTTTCTGAGCCTTTAAGGGCAAATTTGCTTTTCAGGTTCTTCACTATTTTAGTTACAATTTGTGCAGCTCCTATCGACAGTTGGGTTTCCAAAAAACGTTGCATTTACCGAAAACTAGTTATAGTTAGTATAACTATAATAGTTATGATAACATGAATTATAGAACAATTAATGTCACATCCGATACATATGAGAAATTAGTTCTTTATAAACATGGCAATATGAGTTTTGACGATGTCATCAATGAGTTTATGAAATTCGTTGAAGAAAAAAAGTTTTACAACCATATACTTAAAGAACATCGAAAAAGGATGCTTAAAATAAAAGCTGGGAATTTTATAAATCTATATTTTTTATTGCCAGTCGAAATCGGATGGTTCATGATGTAACTAAGTTTATATTGGTGGCAAGAGCGTCCCTGCAGCCAGTCCTGCTATACCCAGTGCTACAATATTAGAATAGATAGTAACCGGTGGTTTACCCGGGATAGGGGGGAAGATACTATCAAAGGCAAACAACATTATTCCCACGAATCCAGCTAAGACATGGACTAATAATGGCAAGGTAAATGTGATTTGGTAATATAAGGTACTTGCGAAAAGATCTAAACAAACAACGGCCCCTAGACCAATAACTCCCACAGTGAAAATGTTCCCAGCGATTCTTCTAATTATTGGCAATCCTCTAAAACCAAAACCGGCACCAAACCCAAAACCTCCAATGAATATAGGGGCAAAATGAGCCACAAAAGGCTCCATTTCAGATATATTAAAAGATTGCTGATCAATACTTTCAAGTTTCTCAACATCCATAATATCTTCCAAGGTAATATTACTTGATACAAGCTCGTATTCTTTCAGTATCTCAAGTTTTTCCTCAAATATCTCTTTTGGAGTTAAATTTGATATTTCAGTTTGGATAAGCTTGTTCATCATCTCCTCGTTTTCATTAGACGTTATATTTTTCACAGTTACTTCAAAATCCCCATCTTCTCTAATGTGATAAACTCTAATTTCTATTATATCAACGTCCCCCGTTCGTATTCTAGGTGTCAATGTATTTGTCAGTGGATTTTCAGCATTTTTATTGATTGGTTGTGGGGTAATGGTTGGAACATAAGTTAAAATGAGTAGCATGACA
>JAIWHQ010000075.1:0-6811 GCA_048629575.1 Thermoplasmatota archaeon
AACTAAAATTATTGAGAAATGGTGGTTCTATGATGAAATGTACTTCTTAGTTGGATTGACAATCACACTTAAAAATCTAGGCGGTTTTCCAACATATCCTCATTCAGCGACTGTTAAAGTTGATAATAAAGAATCATCAGGATTTATACTTCCTTCTGTAATTTTACCACATCAAAGCAAAAACGTGGATTGTTTTGTCTATCTTGATGATGTCTCTTCAGAGGACTCTCTTCTTGAGCTATCAGTGAGAAACTCTGATGGAAAAATACTTGCAGATACAATACAGACTAGTCATTCTTCTAAAAATATGCCTAATTTGGAATATAACTGGAAGTATAACGGATATTACAATACGCTTATTCTTCCAGATATTGATTTTTTATATGACTATTATAGCAGTCTCGAGCGTCTTGTTATAGAGGATTATACTGTATATGTATTTGACGTATATGATGATCAATATATTGATTTGGTTGCCGAACGATTATTGGCACTTACAGACGCACCAGACAATGTGGATATTATTAATTTTGCAGTATCGTTTATTCAGTCTTTACAATATGCTGAAGATGATGAAAATGATTCTACTTGTGAGTATCCTCGCTATCCTGTTGAAATGTTAAAAGATGCACAAGGCGATTGTGAGGATAAAGCAATGCTTACTGCAGCATTACTTGACAACATGGATTATGATGTGTCATTGATTCGACTTCCTAATCATATGGCAGTTGGTGTTCATCTCGATGAAAATCTATCAGAGTATGAATATTATGCTGATGGATATTATTTTTTAGAAACTACGCAGAATAGATCGAATTTGGGAAAAGTTCCAGATGAGTATGAAGGCATAGCAAATGTTACAGTTTATCCATTATCTTCTCGGTCGATACTACTCCACGGTTGGAAGAATGCAACTCGTATTAGCAGTAGCGATGGATCAGATTATGTTAAGATAAAGATTCTTATTGAAAATCTTGGAAGAAAGACCGCAAAAAATTTCGAAGTCAAAGGTGCTTTTTTCAACCAAAATGATATCAGTTTCAATACAGAGGCGGTATTGGTGTCATCTCTTGCTGCAGGAGATAAAAAGGTAGTTGAACTAAAGATTAATGTGCCTCAAAGTTTTTCTTCGACATTAAAAACTCAAATTTACCTGGATAATAAGATGGTTCATGAGAAAGAATCTTCGTCTGTTTTTCCATAATTTTTTAGGTTTTGTAGTCGTCATTCAATAATGCGGGTTTTGAAGAAGCATTTAATAACTTCTTATTAATAACCGGTTTTTGCTGGGCGTAGGTGAACGGTTTACGGCAAGCATTTGTTTGCTGAGGAAAGTCCTCTCTCATTCTGAATCGGGATACCGTTCAAGCGGTAAGGGCGAGAGTCCTTGCAGAGGCGCAGAAACGACACAGTCTTTAGATTATGCGATGATTCACTTGGTGATGAGGTCTCTAAAGGATTTGATGAAACGGCCAATCTGCTCCTGGAGCAAGCCCAAATGTCGGGATCAGTTATTCAGACTGCTCGAAGGTAGGGTGCATAGACGAATACCGTTAAAACAGAAAGAGGCTTACGGCCTAGACCCAGCACTATTGTCTTGATATGGTTTTTATCGTATCCAGTTTTAACAAAGGCTATCTTTTTTAACAAAAAGTTTAAATAGTTCAATTATATAAATATATATAATAGGTATATGATATGACAAATACAATTCATTACCCTCAACTAGATACAATACTCATGGTAGAAAAGGCTATACAACAGATGAATTACCCTAAAAAAACAGAGCTTTGGAAATCCTTACCAAAAAAGGTCATGTATCAAACCTTTTGCATTATTATTGATTATCTTGAACAGTCTGGAAAAATAATCATAGATAAGGATAGAAGAATTGTTTGGACCTGGAACCCTGAAATGATAAAAAAGATAATTTCTTCTGGAGTTAAATTGCGATGAAGGATAAACCCATATATGTTGCCTTTGCTAATCCAAAACTAGAAAATGATTTTGATTCTTTTAATACTAAAGATGAGTTATTTGAGATAAAATCCCCAAGTAAAATCCAATCTGAATCTAAAATCGTTAAAAGTTCCGAAGAACCAAAAAAAGATATCCTAAACTCAAAGACTGCTGATAATGAGCACACAAATGACAAGAATATTCTCGATCAAACATCAGGTGAACATGACGTAGCACCCAAACATTCAATCATTAGTTTTACCCACCATATAAAAATTAGAAGTAAAGTAGAAAGGGAGAAACTAAAAGACGCTGAAGAAAAAAGTAAATCACATGATACAACACTGTTATCTGAAAATTTAAAATTCAAAGTTGAAAAGAAAGAAACAGACACAGATAATGTATTTACAAAAACAGAGAGAGGATTAGAAGAAACCAAGATAGAGAATGAGAGAAAAGAGCTGATTGAGCACAACAGCAATAAGTTAAGAAAATTGGAATTGAAAAAAGCAAAAAAAGAAGCTAGAGATAAAGAAAAAGAGCTAGAGATAAAAAGGTTAGAAGAGGAAAAGAGGAGAAAATTGGAATTGAAAAAAGCAAGAAGAATGGAAAAGGCCAAAGGAAAAAATCTTGTAGATTCCAACCAACAAAACACTCCCATAGATGAGATTTTAGAACAGGAATGGAAAAAAGATAAGGAACATAATGAGAAAAACAATAGTCAAACACCCGAGATGGATACTTTAATCATTGGAAAAAAAGGAATGGAAAAAGAAGATTCCATCTTGGATGAAGACATCAAAAAAATTCTTTTAATGACTGATAATCTTTTAGGAAATCTCCCGGAAGAAATTATAGATGAATTTGTTAAATCCAAGGATTTTGCTTTGTACGAGAAAGTAATTAACAAATATAAAATCAAGTGATGTTTTATGGGACTCTTAGAAAAGGCACAACAAAAAAAACAGAATTCAAATGAAACAAAAGATACAACAGAATCAACCATAAAAATAGAAAATGAAATAGAGCAAGTGAATACAACAAGTCTCCTGGAAAGGGCAAAACAGAGAGAGAAGCATTTATCGGAAATAACAAAAGAAATCACAGTTAGGGAAACAACAGAAAAACAGGAATCATCAATTGTTCATTTAGATCTACTAAAAAACAGAGGGGATGAAAACAAAGAGATCATAGACGAAAGAAAGGGGTTTGGATGGAAAGGTCAGGGCAGCAGAAGAATCGTTTATGATAATAATACTAGTGAATATGTATATGAGGTTTCAGAACCCGTTCTGGACAAGAATGAACTGGAGATTAAAAAAGAACTATCTCATTTGTTTAAAATGCTTGCCGATGTGAACGTTTCAAGCACGGAAAATGAAGAGAAGGAAAAATATCTTGAGGAAACGTTAGAACAGATAGTAACTGATAACAATATTAATTTTTATATAAAGGAGGAAAAAGACAAACCATCCAAAAAATCGTTTAAGGATTTTCTACATATAAAATCTAAAAATAATAACGAAGAAGCAGAACTTGAATCTGACGAAGACAAACCAGCGGAAAACATCTCTTCCCCTCAAAGGACGGATAAAAAAAGAAAAACAAAGGAAGAACGGGAAAAAGAGAAAGAAGAAATAGAATTGGCAGCAAAAGAATCAAAGGATAAGATTTTTTATCACGTATTTAGAGAGTTTATAGGATATGGCCCTATCGATATCGTCATGAAAGATGATGGTATCGAAGACATTTCGTGTGATGGGCATCATGTTCCAATATTTCTTTATCATAAAAAGTACGAAGCCATTTCAACAAACATACATTTTGAGAATGAAGAACATCTAACTTCTTTTGTTGTACGCCTTGCACAGATATGCGGTAAGCAGATATCCATTTATTCCCCCATTGTTGATGGAAAACTCCCCGATGGTTCGAGACTTCAGACTACCCTTGCAAGAACGGTTACAAAAGGTTCAACCTTCACCATTCGTAGGTTCAGAGAAAATCCCCTTACTCCAATCGATTTGATAGAATTTAAATCACTTTCTACAGATATGGCAGCATATTTCTGGATGGTCCTTGAAAATGGAGCATCAATACTATTCTGCGGCGGAACGGCTAGTGGGAAAACTACTGCACTTAATGCCTTATCGCTATTTATACCGTCATCACATAAGATTATTACAATCGAGGATACCCGTGAGATTAGTCTCCCGCATAAAAACTGGATAGCAGATACCACTAGACAAGGATTTTCTTCATCTGAGGAAACCAAGACAGGTAAAGATATTGACATGTTTGACCTCATCAGAGCTGCGTTAAGACAGAGACCAAGAGTTGTTATGGTAGGTGAAGTCAGAGGAAAAGAAGCTTACAGTCTATTTCAGGCAATGGCAACAGGACACACCGCATATTCAACAATTCATGCAAGTACCATACACACACTTATACAGCGATTAGAAAATGCCCCCATATCACTACCACGTGCCTTGCTCACATCTCTTGACATAATCGTATTTCAGAATGCAATTGACATTGGTGGAAAAACGGTACGACGAATGACAAGTGTAACCGAAGTAATAAAACTTGATCCTGATTCAAACCAACTTATATTCATGGAACCATTCAAATGGATCTCTAAGACAGATGACAGATTTGAAAGTAGTCATTCAAGTAAAGTACTGAACAATATCAAAGCACAAAACGACTGGAATGATGAACAGCTCGATAGGGAACTAGAAAACAGAAAGACGGTACTTGAATGGATGAGAAAGAAAAACATCAGAGACTACATAGAAGTAGGAAAAATTGTTTCAGAATATCAAAAACATCCTGAAGCTTTGTTGAAAAGAGCAGAGGAGGAAATGAAGAAGTGAAATCTACAAAATACAGTAGATTTTGTAGACGTATCTTTTCAAAAACGTTTGAACGATTTGATATAAGTGAAACAAGTAAAAATAGACTACTGGAAAAAGCGGATATCAGCATGGTGTACAAGGAATATTACTCCATGGTTGTGATGAATATCATAATAGGTTTTATTTCATCCTTTATATCCACACTTATTCTGTATCTACTTATTCCCACTAGTACAACATCATTACTCATTCTTATAGTATCATCTATAGTACCAATGAGTATTGGATTATATTATCTAGGTATGCCTACCTCAAAAGCAAAAAGTCGAGGTAAAAATATTGACAGATATCTACCATATGCAACAAACTTTATCAATACAATGTCTGTCGCAGGCATCTCACCCGCAGAAATATTTGAAGCTTTGTCAACAATAAAGCTATATGGAGAGGTGCAAAAAGAAGCGAAAAAGATTACAACCGAGCTTAGTATGATGGGAATCGATACAATCACAGCCCTGAAGAATGCAATAGTTATTTCTCCCTCCACTAAATTCAAGGAATTTATTCAAGGCATGCTTGGAGTTATACAATCTGGGAGTGAATTAGGACCATATTTTGATAGATGCGTTGAAAAATACATGTCAGATGACTTGATAGAAAGGAAAAGAAACCTAGAGGCACTGGCAATCATGGCGGAATCATTTGTCGTAACAGTAATTGCATTTCCGCTTTTCCTAGTAATCATAATCTCAATAATGGGTATGACAAGCGGAGGTATATCATTTGATTTCCTATTCATCTTAGCTTTTCTGATACTCCCAATGTCTTACGGCGGTTTTTACGTAATGATGAAATCAGGAATGGGGGAAGCAGTATGAAAAATCCTTTCAAGCGTAAAAGGTACAATGTAAAACAAGCATATGGAAAAGATACAACCATCCTAATACTAACAGCAGCTTCATCAGGTTCCTCGATACTTTTGTTCTTATTTGGTGCCTTAACACTTATGGGGGTAACTGGATTTTCGGAAGATGTGATTTCAGGTGTCGATTTTCTAGTATTTGGCGTATTATTAGCAATTGGTCCAGTAGGTTTTTATAACCATCTAAAGGCAAAAAAGAAAAAAGACATTGAAGATCAGCTGCCCGATTTCTTAAGGGAAATAAGCAGTTCAACGGCATCAGGAATGACTATTTTTGACGCCATAAAATCTATCTCCAAAGGAGAACATGGAAGATTAACACCAGAACTACAAAGAATGTCCTCTCAACTATCGTGGGGCATATCAGTTAAAGATGCGCTCGACAACTTCGCAAAGAAAATAAACACAAACTCAGTGAAACGGATGGCGATAACAATAAACAAAGCGCTTGAGATTGGTGGCAACACCTCTGCAGTTTTTGATGCAGCAGCAAAAGAAATGGATCAAGCCAAACGCGTAGAACAACAAAGAAAGGCAGAGATGTCCATGTACAGCATAGTGATATTCATCAGTTTTTTTGTATTCCTAGCAGTAATACTGATAATTGACAAAACAATCTTTCAGGCAATCTTTGATCTTCAAGATGAAATGGCAGGACAAGCAATAGGCAATATGAGGATTGCAGATATAGATCATGTCCTTTTGAAAAATATGTTTTTCTCGTTTATCATGGTCCAAAGTATAGGAGGTGGCCTACTCGGTGGATTTATGACCGATGGTACTCTTTCATCAGGCGTTCGGTATGGATTTATCCTTGTGTTAGTTTCATTTTTTATCTTCAAATTTATGTTTTAAAGAGCATTTTGACAATATGTAAAAATGCCACGAATTGTTTAAATAGTAGGATATACAGAGGGTTCTACGTGGATAGGGAGATGAAGAAATATAACTTCGTTAGTAATAACCATGCAGTTTCAGAAGTAATTGGTGGTTTGACACTAATTGCGATTTCTGTTGTGATTTTCTCATCAATATATGTGTATGTATTTCCCCTCCCAATTCCAGCACCAGA
>JAIWHQ010000076.1:0-6809 GCA_048629575.1 Thermoplasmatota archaeon
GATCCGATTCGAGTAATTTGAGAACGTGTTCGGCCTTCCCAACTATGGCTTTGTCCGCGGGATCGGAGAGTTATTCCGGCGTGAGTGAACTCTTGATATGATCCAGCTCAATTATATGACCGATCTCATCGTCCCGGATGCGGTGCAGCTCACCAGCAGTATGCTGATTGTGGAGGGGATAGGCCCTGTTCTTGCGGGATTGATCCGGGTTTTGAATGATTTTGATAAACCCTATGATATAGTACATATAAATTTTACAACCTCTACAACCCCCAGAGCTTACGAAATTGCGGATAAATTTAGGAAAAAAAATATACCTGTTGTTTTAAGTGGTCTGCATGCCTCTGCTATTCCAGAAGAAGCAAAGCAACACGCAGATAGCGTATTACTAGGATCAGGGGAACTTAACTGGCTTAAACTGATAGAGGATTTTGAAAAAAATGAATTAAAGCCATTCTATCAGCCAGTGGCATACAATGAATCCACAAATATTCCTCCAACAAATATTGAATTACCGGGTTTTGTTATTAGCAATGCAATTGAAGCAACTAGAGGATGCCCATATTGTTGTGAGTTTTGCCCTGAAGTAAATATTGATGGTGGTTCACAATTTTATCCAAGGCCAATAAAAGAGGTAATTGAAGAAATAAAAGCAATCCCTAAAAAAACAATCATGTTCTATGATGCATCTCTTACAATAGATAAAGAATATACAAAGCAACTATTTAGAGAAATGAAAGGATTGGGTAAACGATTCTTTTGCAATGGCAATTCTGATGCCCTTGCAAATGATATTGAACTCGTAAAACTATCTAAAGATGCTGGCTGTGTTTCATGGTTAATCGGTTTTGAATCAATATCTCAAAAAACAATTGATGAAATTGGAAAGAAAACAAACAACGTTGCTGATTATTTCAAAGCAGTAGAAAATATCCATAACTATAAGATGTCAGTGATTGGTTGTTTTATGTTTGGATTTGATACTGACAAGCATACAATTTTTGATGAAACACTAGATGCAATTAAGAAGATGAAGATTGACATCTGTGACTTTTGTGTTCTAACGCCTTTTCCAGGAACACCAATTTTTAATAGACTTGAAAAGGAAAAAAGAATTCTAACAAAAGATTGGGAGAGTTATAATCTTAAAACTGTTGTTTTTCAACCAAAACAAATGACGCCTGATGAAATACATAAAGGACTGCAAAAAATGTATTCAGAATTTTATTCGATTCCTTATACGATAAGAAGAATTACGCGTGGATTAAGGTTAGGGTTATATCCTTTCTTATTAATTATGGCTAGAAATATAGTTGCAACAATGAATAGCAGGAAACTATTTACTTAAAAAATAGGCGAGGCTATAATCTAGCCCAGATTTCGATGCTATCTGTTGATATCTTCCCTGAATCATCATATGCTTTGACCATTACTGTGTGTATATATGGAGGAAGTATCTTTTTAAATGTTGAAAGACTCCTAAAGCTCCATTCATAAGGTTCTTCTTCAAGGGTTGAAATGAGCTCATCGTCAATATATAATTCAACTTTATCGACACTTGAGTCGTCAGTGGCATAAGCAGTAATTGTTATTTTACCTAACAATCTGGTTTTGTTCAATAATCTATTTTTATACAAAAATTCCAAGATCGGTTTTCCTCTGAAATACAATTTTCCTTGTTGCGGCAAGGTAATCCCAACCTCCGGGGGCAGATCACCGCCTTCAACTACTTCTGCAGCATCAGCTGCATCAGCATAATGTGCATCAAAAGGATTTCCATCTGGAGGATTTGCAAACTGCCCGACAGATTCTGAATTAAATACTACTGCAATAATCATCAGATTCTCAGGTATCAAATCTGATGCGTCCCAGGTTTCTTGATATGACTTTTTTCCATCAGAATCAATAGATATATCCTTGTTAATAATATAATCAAGGAAAGCAAAGTGATACTTCTTACCATTGTAATCATTCCAGCTGGAAGATATTTTCTCTGTTAAATACAACCGTAGATTCCCGGAATATGTCTCCGATTCTTTGTTTTCTATTTCTGCCACACAAAGTAGTTCATTAGTAGTATTATCGTATTCTACATTAACAGTAACCCTTATTTTTGGAACATTTCGCGATTCAGCAACACTGATTGCTTCTGCATACATATCCTCTTCATTGAGACCCCCTCTTATAACCTTAAATCCCCCATCAATATAAACTGTAGGATTCCCATAATTATTAAATTCATTTTTTAAACGATTGGAAGCTTCTTCATTCGCATCTTCGATCAAACTGACATAATAAAAATTATAGTCATTCGACTCATACAAAGTATCGAGAATCTCTCCAACATTTGGACAATATCGACAATCTGTCGCTGTCCCCTCTTCGATAAAAACAGTATGTACAAATTCTTCATTTTCTTCAGAAACAGTAATAGTATAGTAGACACTCCCATCTGTTGAAGGATCGCCAACAGGACCGTTGCCCGCGGCATCATCAATTGTCACATAATAGTACCAATCTTCATTAGAGTCTGATGGAATACTAAGATCAACACTTCTGTTAAGAATTGATGTAGAACTCCAATCACTTGCACTCACTGTCTTGTAATATAGTATCGCCCCGGTCACCTCAACATTATCAGAAAATGTTACCGATACAGTCGTTATTTTCCCTGTTGTACCTGTTGTATCCCCAGTTATTGTATCGATTGTTGGAGCCTCATCATCGGCTTCACCATTGTCTATAACGTCTGTAAAAAATAGAACATATGTTGAAGCTGATAGCAGAACTGCTATGATAACAACTACAGCAACTTTTAAGATATTTTTCATATATATAATTAATATAAGCTTGTTTTATATTTAAATTTAATGATTGATTTGGAAGAAAACGTTAATCAACTACATTTACTATATAACTAATAGCAAACATTATCTGAACTAGAAAAATCAGATATCATGGAGAAAGTGAGGAAACAAGATGGAAGATGAAATCTTCTTCTGTAGGATATGCGGGAAACAATTAAACACTGTCGATGAAATTGAATTAAACATCTGTAATTCATGCAAAATAGCAAAGGAAAAAACAACGGGCAGTACAGACTTTTATTGTTGGGCATGCGGGAAAGAGCTGCGCGAAAAAAGTGAAATCGCTCAAGGTGTCTGCCATAACTGCAAGGCGTCAATTAATCGAAAAATAGGCATATCACCTGTAGAACACTAGTTTTTAGGAATATTTATAAAGCATAGTGAAATAAACCCTGTATCCTATAAGCAAGTCTAAGTACGACTCTCGACGGGATACCATGAAAATATTATATGTAGCGCCACATCCTAATGCAAAATATGGTCTTTTTACAAGATTTACTTACCCTTCGCTAACTCTTAAACAACTTGCAGCAATAACACCACCTGAGCATTCAGTAGAAATCGTTGATGAAAGAATTGAAAAAATTAATTTTAAAAAAAGTTATGACGCCGTAGGTATCTCTTGTATGACATACAACTCCATTAGAGGATATGAAGTTGCAAAAGAGTTCGGAAAACAAAAAATACCAGTTTTTTTAGGAGGATATCATCCATCGCTTTTGCCTGATGAAGCAAAACAACATGCAGATAGTGTTGTTGTTGGCGAGGCGGAACTCACACTCCCAAGACTTCTAAAAGACGTCGAGAAAAATCAATTAAAACCGTTTTATCGACAAGAAAGATTTGTAGATCCGGAGGAGATACCCGCAGCCAGACATGATATCGGCTCATATAATCCTTTTAACGAACCGATTCAAGCCTCACGAGGTTGTCCGGTAGGATGCGAATTTTGTGCAATGAGAATAATTGAAGGAAACAGGGTCCGTGTAAGACCTGTTGATCACATGATAGATGAGATGAAATCAATAAAGACAAAATCCATATTTTTTGCAGATGCATCTCTGACGATTAATCCAAAATATTCAAAATCACTGTTTAAAGGAATGAGTGAACTCAATAAATATTTCGAATGCTTCGGAAACATAAACGTACTTGTTCGTGACGAGGAATTCTTAAAGCTTGCCAGCGAGGCCGGAATTTATAACTGGTATGTTGGAATAGAATCTATCTCCCAACAAAACATCGATGCAGCAGGAAAAGGAACAAATAAGGTTGAAAAATATGGAGAAGCCGTTAAAAAAATCAGAGACTACGGTATGATGATCACTGGTTTTTTCATGTTTGGATTTGATTTTGACACAATAGAAACATTTGATAAAACCCTAAAAGCTATCTATGACTGGGGCTTTGATGAAGTATCATTCAGCATTGTAACACCATATCCAGGGACACAGCTTTTTGAAAGATATGAAAAAGAAGGGAAAATTACTTGTCGGGACTGGTCAAAATATGGTGAGGGAAATGTTAATTACGCCATGAAGAATCTTACAGAGAAAGAACTTGCAGAAGGCATCAGAAGAATAGCTAGAGATTACTATTCCATTCCAAACATAGTCAAGAGAAGCTTTACTAACACAAACTACAGTCCTTACCGGATATTTATAAAAGTTATGAGAAATATTAGCGTGAGAAAATTCTATTTTACTGAAAAATTAACTATTGGCTGATTTATTAGTTGCGGTTGGGAATACTGCGTGGTCTGAAGCGGTAGCGTAAGACCCGCAGATGAAAAGTCGCAACTAATAATATGCTCTTTTCTATATATAAATGATTTATTGTACATACATTATCAGAAAAACTCTTTCTGTGGGAATGTTTATATAAAGGATATCGCTCCTCTTCTGACGTACTCTGAGTTACTCAGAGTTTTATAGGTTTGATTTCATTGACAAGCAAAGAGAAACAAACAATAGAAGAAACTGTTCATTGTCCTGAATGCGGGAGCAATCATCTTAGTAAGGATTATTCTAGAGCAGAGTTGGTATGTCAGGATTGTGGACTGGTTATCGATGAGGATTTAATTGATCATGGTCCTGAATGGCGTGCATTTGACAGTGAACAACGTGAGAAAAGAGCACGAACTGGAGCACCTATGACATATATGATTCATGATAAAGGTCTTAGCACCATGATTAGCTGGAAAAACAGAGACTCTTACGGGAAATCAATTCCAACAAGAAACAGGGCTCAGTTATTTCGGTTGAGAAAATGGCAGAGAAGAATTAGAATTAGTAATGCGACTGAAAGAAATCTTGCGTCTGCTCTTTCCAGTCTTGATAGAATGGCATCAGGCATGAACCTTCCAAGGACCGTGAGGGAAACTGCTGCTATGATTTATCGTAAAGCAGCATTGAAGAATTTGATCCGTGGGAGATCTGTTGAAAGTGTTACTGCTGCATCGTTATATGCTGCATGTCGTCAGTGTCATGTTCCACGTACGCTCGATGAAATAGCTCAGATAGCTAATATGTCAAGGAAGGAAATCGGGAGAAACTATCGATATGTTGCCCGTGAACTTGGGTTAAAGTTGTTACCTACGACACCACAGGATTATATTTCAAGGTTTTGCAGTGAGTTAAAACTTAGCGGCGATACTCAAGGGAAAGTAATGGAGATCTTAAAAGAAGCAGCAGATGCAGAGCTTACCAGTGGTCGTGGTCCAACAGGTATTGCTGCTGCATCTATCTATGTGGCATCAATATTGTGTGGTGAACGAAGGACGCAACGTGAGGTATCAGAAGTAGCAGGTGTCACAGAGGTAACCATTAGAAACCGGTATAAAGAGCTTGCAGAAAAACTAGATATAAATATTATATTGTAGAAACTAATTTACAAGTGTTCTGGTAGTTTCTTTTCTACATTTTTTCCTTCCAACATTTTTATACCAGAATATGAACAACACATCCAACCCTCATCTTCTTTAACTACTACTGCATCTTTCTTTGTGCATTTGATTTTTACAACAGATGATTTTGTTCCCCATATACATTTGTAACAACTTTCCGGAATTTTTACTTTGATAATATCTTTTTTCTTCAGAGGCTTTTTCTCTTTCCTTGATCTTCCTCTCATTTTTTTACCCTCCATCCCAGCTTCGGTATAAATACTTCATTTCTTCTTTATCTTGTCCAGTAAATGGAACCATAA
Source organism: Thermoplasmatota archaeon (assembly GCA_048629575.1). Taxonomy (GTDB): domain Archaea; phylum Thermoplasmatota; class E2; order DHVEG-1; family DHVEG-1; genus JAUWYM01. The sequence goes on from JAIWHQ010000076.1 coordinate 6,075, forward strand.
GATAGAACTTTAAAGCAGTCATCTGACTATGCCCTTAACTGAGAAAAATATAAGTTACTAGGTCCTATTATTCTATTATAAGTTTGCCGTTTTACCTATTTCGCCTTCTTTTTCGTTGGTAATGACCTCGGTACCAATTTTTATCTCCTTTACTTTCGTATCTGTTTCAAATCTGTTTCTCACAATTTCAACAGCATCCACCGCCCTACTTATCACTCTGCCTCTTGCCTTAATTACAACTTCATCTATACCGCTGCTTTTGAATTGTGTTACAACTGCGAGCACATAGCTCATTGCAGGTTTACTTCCGACATATATAATGTTTTCATCGTTTCTTTCTTCCATCATGATTCTTTTTTCTCCCTGGAACACGTTTGATAATGTTTATTTTTGATCTGTTTCTGAGATTGTATCTTATGCTATAAATGCTTTATGCAGAACTAACGCCCAGAAATATTTGTTTTATACATGATGTAAATAGAAACCGTTTTATAATAGATGTTTACTATATTAAAATAGTGTAATACAATGACTAGTGAAGCAAAAAAGACAAAAAAACTCAGGTTAAAAAAACTATTTCGTTCTGCTCCAATTCCAGTTAAAGAAGATGATTCAAGAGTTAATTTATCATTAATGAAAAAATTAGCGACGACTAAAGAACAAGAGAATGTCTTAGAGAGGATAGAACATGAGACCATACCAAGTGTTAGAGATGCATGGATAGAATATTTCTTT
>JAIWHQ010000077.1:0-6650 GCA_048629575.1 Thermoplasmatota archaeon
CGTCGGAATTCGTGATGCGTCGTGCGTGATGCGTATTGCGCAATACGCGATACGATATACGCAATACGAAAATGAGGGAGGTGGGAAAATTGGACCAATTATTGAGAAAGCTGTTTCTCTCAGGACTTGGATTATTTGCCCTTACCCAGGAGAAAATAGAGGAGTTAGTAGAGGAAATGGAAACTCTTGGGATGGTAGTTGATGTAGCTCATTTGAATTCAGAGGGATATAACGATGTTTCCGATATTACAACTAAACCTTTCATTGATTCTCACTCGAATGCATATGAAGTTACCCCTGTAGCTAGAAATTTGACAGATGACCAACTTGAAATAATTGCTTCTGCAGATGGAGTTGTTGGTATAAATTTCTGTCCTTTGTTTTTAGCTAAGGATTTGGAGAATGCTTCCATTAATGATGTCATTAAGCACATTTCCTACATAAGTGAAAAAATTGGTGTCCAACATATAGGTCTTGGATCTGATTTTGATGAAAAGATGTTTAACAAGGCTGTAAAGATTTTAAATAAGATAGAAAAAGATATTATTTTTGTTTCAGGGGATATTACAACGGAAGGTTTGCTTTCTGAATATGAAATGGCAAAACAAAAACTTGATATGATCGATGGGAAAAAAGTAATTGTTCCTGGGAATCATGACGAGAGAAACCTTGGATTTAAGCTCTTTCCAGAATTTTTTGGAGAACCAACATTTATCCATAATTATGGAGAAGTAATGCTGATCGGTCTTGCATCTAGTGAGCCAGATAAAGATAGCGGTAGACTTGGTAGGAGAAGACATAGACTTATCAAAGAGGCTTTACAAAAAAGTAAAAAGATGGCAGTAATTGGTTTACACCATCATATTATTCCAGTTCCAAACTCGGGGAGAGAGACAAATATTATAGAGGATGCAGGCGAGACATTAGATATAATTTTACAAAACGCTGTTCCTCTTGTTCTGATGGGTCACCGTCATGTACCATATGGAGTAAAGATCCATAATAGCCTTTTATTACATGCAGGAACATTTTCTTGTAACAGGACACGGGCACATTTTGGACATACATTTAATATCATTGATATTGAAGAAAACGATATTGTAGTAACTGTTGTCAATATTGAAGATGAAAAAGAAGAAAAAATGATCAAGTTCAATCCTGTTGAAGAGGTTTATATTAATCGGTATTATGATTATGAAAAAAGGATTGATTAACGCTTCAATGTAACCCCCCCGTTGATTTTGATAATTTCCTGAACGTTTATCATACAGCTCGTTTGCAGATGTTGATAGATTTTCAAAAACAATTTGACAGAATCTATCTCCAATAGGAATTTCAAGCTCCTCATGGCTTGCATTAAAACAACCAAAAGTTAGTGTTCCATGAAACCCTGCATCCACTTTTCCAAAACTAGCAAGTACTCCTTTTCGTGCGTAGCTTGATCGTATCCAGAGTTGTGAGGTGATTTGTGGCCCCATTTTTACAAATTCTTTTGTACTGATTGCAAACCATGTTTGTGGGGGAATGACTGCAATTCCTTCTTTGATGTGACTCTCTGTTTTTTTAATAAAAACTTCATCAATTGATAGATCATAGCCGTTTGGTGTAAGATTTTTTTCAATAAAGGGTTCTATTCCAAGATTTCCTGATTTCATTGCGTTGTCTATATCTTTGTCAGAAAGAACAGTCATTTCTATCACTTAGTTTATTTAATTTCTACTTTATTGATTTTTATTTCTGAAAGTGGTTTGTCGTTTCTATCTTTTTGAGCTTTTGATATCTCCATCACAACATCCATTCCCTCTATGACTTTTCCAAAGACCGAATGATGGTTATCAAGATGGGGTGTTGGTGCAACTGTGATGAAAAATTGTGAACCACCTGTATTTGGTCCTGCATTTGCCATGGATAGAATTCCTTCGCATTCGTGTTTTAAATCAGGATGAAACTCGTCTTTGATAGTGTATTTAGGTCCTCCTCTTCCAGTTCCTTCAGGGCATCCGCTTTGTATCATAAAACCCTGAATAACACGATGGAATATTAGACCATTATAGAAACCATCATTTGCAAGTTTTATAAAATTCTTGGTTGTGATGGGTGCTTTGTCTTCAAAAAGTTCGATTTTAAAATTGCCTTTGTTTGTGTTAAATTCTGCTGTTCTATTTGTCATTTTTTATTCTCCTTTATTGATTTTCTATTGTAATACTATTAATTATTATATCATCTAGAGGAACTCCACCACCTGCAGAATTGCTATTGTCGTGAGGTTGAGCTGCAATTTCTCTAACCACCTCAATTCCCTCAATAACAACACCGAAAGGTGCGTAATTACCATCTAAAAATGATTGTTCACCATCACAAATAAAAAACTCTCCGCTACCACCTACTTGTGCCCCAGTGCTTGCCATTGAAATTGCACCATCGACGTGTTTTACATCCTCATGTGTTTCAAATTCTATTGTTCCATAGGGACTTTGATCTTCTGATCCATCAGGAAAATATCTTCCAGCCTGAATCATAAAATCATCACTAATTCTATAAAAAGTCATTCCATCATAAAATCCATCATTTGCAAGTCTAATAAAATTCGCAGCAGTAATAGGTGTTTTATCTTCAAATAATTCTATCCTAAAATCTCCTATAGTTGTATCAAAAACTGCAATAGGATTTCCAATTTCTTCATTGTTACTCCCATTATCATTTCCACCTGACATAAGTATTGCAGCGGCTATTGCAACAATTACAATAATTGCTAGTATAAAAATTCCTATTTTTACTTCCTTTTTTTCAAGTGGTGATTTCTTTACTTCCGGGTTTGACCTTCGTCTTCTTGATTTTTTAGATGCCATAGTAACACGCCCACGGTATTATATAAGATGTTAATGAGCTTTTTTGTCAACTCAAAACTCTGTTTCTAACAAATTTTATATATTATAGTCTCGCTTTTATATAACGGCAAGATGAAACTTTCAACCAAGATGTTAACACTTCTGCTTTTATTCTCCTTCATATGTAGTAATATAATCAGTAGCACCATCATAAGAGATATTGATTATGAAGATGATAAAATCATTGAAACAACATCAATTCATTTTGGTCCTTATCCTCAAAATCCAACAAAGGATTCAATTATAATTTGTTGGCAAACATCTGAAAAAACACGTTTTAATAAAGTATGTTATGGTCTGACAACGGATTGTGAAAATGTTGTTTATGAAAAAAATCTTCTTAAAAAATATTTTCATAAAGTTAAATTAACAGATTTGACTTATTCAACAAAATATTTTTACAAGGTTGTATCTGATTGTTTTGAGAGCAACATCTACTCCTTTTATACTTCATTTGCTGCTAATGATTCTATCCGTTTTATTGCCTATGGAGATAGCAGAGGAGAATGGGATAATTGGCAGCATGCAAGTATTGTTGCAAAGGCAATAGAAGAAGAACAACCTCATTTTGTTTTAAACACAGGAGACCTTGTTAATAATGGTACCATAAAAGAGGAATGGTATAATTTTTTTGAAGCCTCGTCTTTCATCCATAATAGCACGTTATATCCAGTTTTAGGAAATCATGAATACTATGCAACACCTTATTTTAAGTATTTTTCACTACCTAATAATGAACGGTGGTATTCTTTTGATTCCGGTCCTATTCATTTCATTGGTCTTGATTCTAACTATAGAAATGTGCTTAGGCCAGCTCAACTCCTCTGGTTAATAAAAGAGTTAAAAACAAATGATAAACCATTTACAATTGTATTTTTCCATCATCCATTATATAGCTCAGGTAATCATGGAAGTTATATCCCTCTAAGATTTTTATGGGGGACATTTTTTCAACTCAATAAAGTAGATATAGTCTTTAATGCCCATGATCATAGTTATGAAAGAGGAAAAGTACTGAATGTAAACTATATTGTCACCGGTGGCGGAGGGGGGCCACTTTATGATGTTGGATCCAGTTGGTGGACTGTTTATTCTGAGAAAACATATCATTATTGTTTGATTGAGGCAAACGAGTCCAAGTTATCTTTTGAAGCGATAAAGCCTGATGGAACTGTTATTGATTCTTTTCAAATTATGAATTAATTCTTTTTCATTTCATAAATGGGGTTAAAAGGATAATTATATATAATACATAAATATAAATGTTATACAATATGGAGGCTAAATTTTCTAAACCACCCGGGTCTAAAAGAAAGATTATCTTTTCGTTAATAATAGCTATAATAATCACGATAAATATTGTTGCGGGAGCATTGATTTTTTTAGATATTCGAGTTATGAAATCTCCAGAAGTGACCATTGAACTCGATCTCATAGAGATAAATTCAAATGAGGCAATATTACAGACAACTCTGAGTATTGAAAATCCTAATCAATTTGGTTTAATCATCGAAGATATCGAGGCAGTGACAAAAACAAATAATGGAGTTGAAATAATGCATATAGTTCTCGAAGGCGGAGAGATCGCTCCTAATAAAAACAAGACATATACTTCAACTGATCATATTACCTTTGATGGGGAGATACCTGAAACATTAACAACTAAATTAACAGGTATTGTTGGATTTCGTTTTCTTGGCATTATCAAAAAGACCTTACCTATTGCAGTCAACATGATCACATCACTGGGAGATGTTGTAAAAAACATAGACATTCCGATTCTTCATATCAAAGGAGATTTTGGAGAAATAACTGACGAAGGGATAAATTTCACAACTGAAATAGGTATAGAAAACCCTAACTCTTTTGACATACAGATTGGAGATATATCACTTACACTAAAAACCGAGACAGGTGAGCTTATCGAAGACTTCGAGATCGAAGGGGATCTGATAGCTGCAAAAAGCTCAACAACATTAGACGGCGAAGGTAGAATTCCTATAGAGACACTAAATGCAAAAACACTTTTTGTTAATCTAAGTACCACAGCAGGGGTAATAATTGCAGGAATAACGGAATTTATAGATTTTTCCACCGGAGTAGAGATAGGCATTCCGCATCTGGAGGATGTCTTTCCTTCGGATACACCTACTGTGGCTTTTATAGATGCAGATATGAAACTTACTAGACAAGGCGTTCTTGACTGGGGATTTATGAGTTACATGGCACTTGAACTGAGAAACCCAAATAAAATCGGGTTGATTGCAAAAGATATCATTTTTTCTATTTACAGAATTGATGATGGAGAAAAAACATTAATCGGTGATTGTATTGTGAATGATACTGAGGTGGGATCTGAAAATTCAACGTTCATTCCTGCTCAAATATATCTGCCTCGTAGGTCTTTATTTAGAGGACAAAGGATTTTCCTTCCAGAACTCCCAGATGGACTTCTCGTTGTCGTTGAAGCCAATGTCACTATTCCTGGACTTGATCAAGCGTTTTGGATAGGAGTCAGTGGTTATCAGGACATGCATCTGTTTACATAAAACTAGTAAAACACTCCCATCAGTTTAGCATCTATCTATTTTATAAATAAAGAGTTATTAGTAAATACATAAGAGATGAAAGAATATGGCAAGAATACTCTATGGCCTTTGTGGCGAAGGTCTTGGGCATGCCAGTAGAAGTAGAATTTTGATTAATCATCTTAAAAATAAGCATGACATACGAATTGTTGCTGGCGGAAAAGCATATGATTTTTTATCAAAACAGTTTGATTATGTTGAAGAGATTGAATCTCCGAGGTTCGTATATCAGGGTAATCAAGTAAGGCTTTTTTACAGCATTTTTCGGATGATTTTTAGAACATTTGCAAAAACGCCGTTTTCTTTTTTCAAGGTTAGACGGATCATTAAAGAGTTCAAACCTGATTTGCTTATCACTGATGCAGATCCAATCAGCCATGTTGCTGCATTTTTCAGTGGAATAAAACGATTAAGCATTGATAACCCTCAAGTGTTACTGCATCGAAAATATAAGATAAATTTTGGGGAATATCTCTCATGGCTTTTTTTGATTATTGCCGTAAAAATATCGGTTATGAATGCTGATAAATACATTATTTATGATTTCTCAGATGAACAAATTGACAATCCTAAAGTTATGTTTTTAAAGCCGCTTATCCAAGAAGGAATATTAAAACAAAAACCAACATATGGCAATCACGTTTTTGTCTATCAGACATCAATTTCTACAGAGTTTATTACTGAGGTATTGAAAAAAATAGATGAAACATTTATTATCTATGGTTTCAACAAAGATATGGTTGATGAAAATCTCATATTCAAACGCTTTAACGAGGACGACTTTTATCATGATATTGCTAGTGCTAAAGCTGTTGTTGCCAATGGAGGTTTTACGGTTCTCAGCGAGGCATTATATCTTAAAAAACCTATTTTTTCTCTTCCTATACGACATCAGTTTGAACAAGTGATAAATGGACAGTTTATAGAAAAACTAGGGGCAGGTGTCCATAAAATGGATTTTTGCAAAGAGGATCTTGAGGATTTTTTACAAAACCTAAATTTTTATAAAAAGAATTTAAAATCATATAACCCTGGAAATCAAAAAGAAACACTAAAGATTATTGAAGATCAAATACAAACATTTTTGTCCTAGGAACTAAAGATAATTAATCAAGATTATACCCAAACTTTTTACAATATGTTTCCAGAGATGAATAGATATATTTTTTTAAAA
>JAIWHQ010000078.1:0-6579 GCA_048629575.1 Thermoplasmatota archaeon
AACTGGTTGGCCATCATAAATAGCTATGAAAGGAAATACATTCCCGGTTTCACGAAGTATGCATTCAGTGACGGGCCGTAGTTGCTCAATCGTATACGTGTCTGGGTACAATTCAGAGAGAAGTCCAAAAGCTAATTTACAGACATCGTCGCTATCTGCCGTCGTTGCTGGTCGAATTTCATAAATTTCCACTGGAGTCTCCCATAAAGACCCTGACCGCTCATCCTTCCCGACGTGAGTCGGCCGATATTGTCTGCTACATCTGAAATTTCTTTTTTCTGAAGATGATCATCAGTTCCTTGATTTGTCTCAAAAATAAGCCAACTCTCAACAAGTTCAGATTTAATCATAGATGAAGAGTCTATCAACTCTTCAGTATCATCTCCTCTAATTCCATAAAGAATCGGACACGGAGAACTTGGCGTTACTCTATTATGATTATTTTTATAGTCATAATTATCAAACGTAGTTTTTGTTGATTTATCCATTAATTTTACTGACTCATCATCAACTAATCGTTTTGTTCCCCATTTTTTCTTTTCACGATAGGCAATAACTTCAAAGGTTTTATCAGAGGACTCCCAGGAAACAGAAGATGTTGCACCAATGAGCCCCCTTCTGTTTTTATATCCTTTAAAATCAGCATCAAACTCGTGTAAAACTGCTATTATTTCGTCTAACAAAACAACTTGTGTAACCGCTTTTTGGTACACTCCAAAATCTGGCTGGTTTTTCAGAACTACAAAACCAGGATTTGTATTTACATCTTTTATTTTTGAATGTTCTTCAACTGTTTCTTTTACGGTTTTTTTTATTTTTTTATATTCTAATTCATTAACATCCTTTTGCAATTCAACAGAAGAAAAAACATCCTTACCGCCGATCTTTCCGATCTTTATCTTATCTTTACCACCTACTCCCACCTGAAGAGAAATTGCACCATTCCCTCTTGTCTTCCAAGGAATATTAGGGTTTAACCGAACAAGACGTGGATAACCAATGATATCATAATTTTTCTCTAATTTTTCAATAATAACTCTCGCTACATAAGTGGTACATCCACCCTTTTTTGAGTCAGTATCATCAACGCCTATCCAGATAATTTCACCAAAAACATATTATAGAAGTACTACTTTAAGTTTCATTAAGAAATGCCAAGAACAGAACTCTTTAACAACCTCAGAGACATCCTAACAAAAGCAGGATTCTACGTCTCAGAACTTTATTCAATGCAACTTACCGGTTTTGATGTCATTGCACGAAGAGACGACACGCTGCTCATCATTAAAGTCTTGACAAATGTCGACTCACTCTCTGAAAACGTTGCAAAAGAACTACTGACATTATCATCACTTCTGAAAGCAAGTCCTCTTCTCATCGGTGAGAAAAATGGAGCGGGAACACTTGAAGATGACGCTGTTTATTTTAGATTTGGAATACAAGCAATAACAGTAGGCACATTGAAAAATCATTTACTCGAAGGAATACCCATCAACGTTTATGCAGCCCCTGGTGGTCTTTATGTGAAGCTTGATGAAGCGAAAATACATAAACTCAGACAAGAAAAAAACATCTCACTTGGTTCATTTGCAAGAGATGTAAACGTATCCAGACGAACCGTGCGGATGTATGAAGAAGGAATGAATGCACGAGTTGAAATCGCATTCAAAATAGAAGAACTATTAGAAGATGCGATTACAACACCTATTGATATTTTTAAAAAGACATCAGGCATCAAAATCACTCTAAGATATCCTCAAGAAATGGAGGATATGAAAACGTTTCAACGAGAGATCTTTTCTCTACTGCAAAACGTGGGATATAAAATAATTCCTATGGATAGATGTCCCTTTGAAGCACTCAGTACAGAAAAAGAAAATCTTCTTCTCACCTGTGTACACAAATATAATGAAAAGCTTCTCAAAAAAGCACATGTTGTCAACAGCATATCCAAAATAACAGAGAGATATGCCGTCGTTTTTACCGATAAAGATGGAAAGAAGAATATAAAAGGTACGCCTATTATTGCAAAAAAAGAGCTGAAAAAAATCAGAGATCCTGAAGAAATTATAGATCTCATCATAGAAAGAATATAATCAGATCGCATAGGAGTTACGGTAACCAAACTTTTATAAATAAAGCGTTTGTCTAACAAAAACCTTATTATTAGACTCTTCAGCATAAAGTCCAGTTGATACCAGTAGAATATTGGAACACAACACTATCTTAAAACGAGTAAAAATGATTTAACGATGGAGGGAATGAAAACACACATTGTAAAATCTACTTACCAAATACGGAAGAATGGTGAGGAGGAAAGGTAGTTATCAGAGGAAAAGTATTATAAATGGGTTTATTATTCACCAGAACTACATCATCCTAGGAAACAAGGATAAAGTAATAGGCTTATGTTGATGTAAATGGCAGATAAAAAGACCATTGAAGCCGTTGAAAAGGCTTTAGAAGAATCAAAAAAACTTAATCGAAAGTTTAAACAAACAATTGATTTAGCAGTAACTCTTAAAAACGTTGATTTGAATGAGTCGAAAAATCGAATCGACGAAGAAATCATTCTACCAAACGGGAGGGGAAAAGAGTCTAAAATTGCTATTTTTGCTAGTGGAGAACTTGCATTAAAAGCAAAAGGAAAGGTTGATTTAATCGTTAAACCTGAAGAGATTGAAGATCTATCTGGCGATAAAAAGAAGTTTAAAAAAATCGTTGATGATTATGATTTTTTCATTGCAGAAGCACCATTGATGCCAACCATTGGTAAAACACTTGGTGTTATACTAGGTCCACGAGGTAAGATGCCAAAGCCGGTCCCACCTCAAATTGATATCACAGGTATCGTAAAAAATTTAAGAAATACTGTAATACTACGTTCCAAGGCAAATAAAACATTTCATACAATTGCTGGAAAAGAAGAGATGGATAAAGAAAAAATCGCAGAAAACATTGATGCAATCATCAAACGACTTGAATCAAAACTTGAACGAGGACGAATGAACATTAGCTCTGTTTACGTAAAAACTACAATGGGGCCTTCAGTGAGGATAATCTAAGGTGAATGCAATGGCACATGTAGCGAAATGGAAATATGGGGAAATTGAACAACTCACTACTCTTTTGACATCAAATAAAATAATTGGTGTTGCAGAGATTGGAGGTATCCCTGGCCCTCAGCTTCAGAAGATGAGAGAAAACATCCGTGCAAAAGCTCAGATTCGTTGTGCAAAAAATTCACTCATACTAAGAGCGCTTGATGAAGCAGAGAAAAAGATCAAAGGAATAACTGCTTTAAAAGATGAAATTAACGGGCAGACTGTACTCATTGCAACAGATATGAATCCTTTTGTACTCTTTAGAGAGATGAAAAAAACACAGACAATGGCACCTGCAAAAGGTGGAGAAATAGCAGCCTATGACATTGAGGTAAAAGCAGGAGATACACCATTTAAACCAGGGCCGGTTGTTGGAGAATTACAAAAAGTAGGTATTCCTGCAGCAATTCAAGAAGGAAAGGTTGTCATAAAGACAGATAAAGTCATTGTTTCTGAGGGAGAGAAGATTCCCACTGATGTTGCACAAATGCTTACAAGACTTGAGATATTTCCTATTGAGATAGGTATGAATCTTCATGCTGTCTTTGAAGACGGTAACATCTTCAAACCAGATGTCCTTGATATTGATTTTGATAAATTTATGTCACAATTACTACAAGCATCATCAAATGCATTTAGCCTTGCAATAGAAACAGGATGGGCAACAACGGACACAATTATACCTCTCTTAAGCAAAGCACACCGTGATGCGCATACACTTGCGATAGAGAGTAAAATCTACACAAAGGATACCATAACACAACTCATCTCAAAGGCAAATGCATCTATGCTTTCAATAGCAGCAAATGCTAAAGATGCGTTAGATGATGATTTAAAAGAAAAAGTAACTTAGGAGGAAAACGACAATGGAATATGTATATAGCGCAATGCTTCTTCATTCCGCAGGTCAAAAAATCGACGAAGCAAACATAAAAAAGGTTCTCACTGCCGCTGGCGTGAAAGCTGATGATGCAAGAATCAAAGCACTTGTTGCATCTCTTGACGGAGTCAATATAGACGAGGCGATAAAAACAGCTGCAGTTCCTGTAGCCGCCGCTGCACCCGCACAAGCACCTGCTGAAGAGAAAAAAGAAGAGAAAAAGAAAGAAGAAAAGAAAGAAGAAGTTTCTGAAGAAGAAGCTGCAGCAGGACTCAGTGCATTATTCGACTAAAAATTGAAGGTTTCTTTTTAAGCCTTCTTCTTTTTTCGTTTTTTAAAATTATACATTATAACAGAGTAGAGAATAACAGGTTTCTAAAAAAAGCTATTTTTTGGGAAAAGTGGGGGACGGGATGCATTGGATAGGAGGAATGTACCTTTAGTGGAAAGCAGATACCTAAAGGAGCCTCCCCAATTCTTTTTTGACTTTGTCCCCCAATCCCAAATATTTTTTTCGAATAAATAGTTTTCTCTTTCACCAATTACTCCGGTTAAGACAAAAAAATGACAGGAGTAACAAATTCTTTTGGTTTACACACAAATTTGTGTTATATCTTGCTCTGACGTTAGTTTTGACAGCCGCCAACTCTAAGACTAGGATCACCCAGAAGAATGAATTCCTCAATTGTGAAATAATCCATTCCAACATTATCTATGTAATCATTTTGAGCAAGAGTGAGCATCTCACCTGCGGTTACTCCGTCTTCATAAGCTTTAAAGAAGCTGACATCTAAGTATCCTGCTCCTGCAAATACTCCATGTTCATTTACCCATGTATAGGCAGTTCTTGTAGAGCCAATTGTTGCTATCGCACCGCCGCCTTCTTCTTTAATGAAACTCCAGGCAAAACATGGATAAAACACTGATGTATCATACTCAAGCTTTGTAAATCTTACAAGAAACTGTATCCAAGTAGGGTAATATTCATCAAGATCTGCGATGTTGAAATCAAGTTTTGCAGTAAGACATGCATCAAAAAAGACAATAGGAAGTTTCTCATTGTTTCTCAGAAACTTTACAAATGGCATATAGTAAAGTATCAGTTTATCCCGCATTGCATTTGGTTTATAGGTACCCCATCCATGTTCAAAGCCATGTCCCGCGTAACTTACAAAACCTGCGCCTTTTGTAATAGCTCGGTTGAAGGTTAAGGCATTAAGAGAATGCTTAGAAGTCCAAAGCAAGGTACTTTGAAAATCAGGAAGATTTTGTGCAACATGAGCATTGGTAATTTCTCCTTCAAAAACATCTCTATCTGCCCCATAAAACGGAGGAAACGTATCACCTCCAGCAAGGATTATTTGTTTAAACCAGCTTGAACCATATGTTTCTTTTTCATATGTTATTATTTTGTTTATCACTATTTTAAGTTCATCTATATCTGTACAAGCAAGTCTACCAATATGAACATCAGCATATAAATCAACACCATCAAGATCATATCCTTCATGATTGACTTCACCGAATTTATTGTTCCCATTTGTATCCCAGCTGCAGAACTGATACGTAGAATCATAGATATCTGCATAATATAAATCAGAAAGAATATCTGGCTCCCACCATGACGCATAGGTATTTCGTATCGGTAATTTTTTAATGTCTCCGATTAAAAGTACGTAATGGGTGTTCCATTCTTCAATGGCATGTTTGATGAAATATTTAATTTTTTCAGGGTTGTCTCGCCCGCTATATCCATCATAGATTTCCTGTAGAGCGACAAGATGTGTAGTCATGCCGTAGTTGTTTTTGTGAGAAACAAGCTGTTGTAAATTTTGGGAGAATTCTGCAGGAGCAATAACGACAAGATCATATTCATCAACAATTGTTGGTTTTGTCTCTGGTTTTTCATAGGTGATCGATAACGCTACCTGATCAATATATTGAAGAACATTATTTGAAGGAATATATCGAGCGGGATAGATATGGATTGAGAGAAAAAGCACGTGATCATTATCCTTGTTAAGACCTGCTCCTGTTGTATAGCCGCACCATGTATCTGGATAGGGTTCAGAACTTGAGTATGTTTTTTGATCAATAGAATTTTTGGTGCAAACTGTTTTTACTCCAAGTTTTTGTTTTTCAGGGACAGGACTTATTTGTTTTTCAAGGTCAATTTTTTTAATATCGGAATGTGTAACGATTACATCAGTTATTTTTGTTCCAAATGGAAACTCATATGTTTTTGAAAACACAGGCATCATCGGTTTTTCTTCATTGGTCATGACTGATTGTGCTTGTTTTACCATAATATCGATAAATTCTTTGTTATCTCTGATTTCTGGTTTTGAAAATTGTTGAACAAACATTATTGATTCTGCATTAGGTTGCGAAACGTTGCTTGCAGTGCTATTTGTGATACTTGGTGCAAGTCCCATACCAATAAAAAGTATGATAACACCTACGGCAAGTTTTCTTTTATATGTATGTTTCTTCATATTTTTCCCCAATTTTAACTAATAGGTTTTCTACTATAAATATTTCTTGTTAGTAATATATATAGGAGCGCGACATTATTTATAATTTCTTATAAATGTC
>JAIWHQ010000079.1:0-6558 GCA_048629575.1 Thermoplasmatota archaeon
ATATTCCTCTTGTTGTTACAAACATTCCACTGGATGAGTTGAAGAAAAAATTGGTATTGCTTGGAGCGCGTTAGAACATGGACCTTATGGGTTTGTGTAGTATTTGCGGCAAACCAGGTATTATAAATAGCTGTAGCTTGTGTGGGCGACTTGTTTGCAGTAGTTGTTTTGACAGTCAACATGGCATATGTGTTAATTGTAAAATGGGAAAATCCTAGATTTTTTATTGGTGCAGTATTCTACAAATATACTGGCAAGAAGGTGTAGATGCAACATTTTTTATAAATTTAAATAAAAAGAAATATTTATATAAATAGGTTTAATATCATCTTTCAGTTAAAAGAAAACAGGGGAGAAAAAAATGATAAAATTATGTCATTTTAGGAGCAGCAATGAGGCACAAGTACTAGGATTGCCGATGTATCTGATAATAGTCATGATTGTGGCTGTGGCAGTTATTGCGGCAGTAATTTTTATGATCCCTCAGGGGACACAAACTATGAATGCTCAAGTTACCTCTGGCTCGGTTCAAACAGAAGACGCAGGCGGATCAGCTGCAGAATTGAATTTTAGCGGATTTTCTGTTAATGTTAAAGTTACGACTAATGACGATCGTCATGATCCTATTTCAGGTGCGGTTGTAAGACTTTCGGGTGGACACACGGCTCAGGAAGCTACAACAGATGCACAGGGTGTAGCTACACTTACCTTTGCTGATGACGCGGTAAAATTAGATGCTAATGTCAATGAGGCATATATGAAAATGGCTGTAAAAGCATCGGGATATGAAGATTTTGAAGACCTTGAAACCGTACTGCTTTATAGAGGATGAGCCAATCGCGTTTCAATGATGCTTCTATTACTATGATATTCCAAGATCGAGTGACATTCATTCTAAAGAGTCATATCGTCCATAAGGTAGGGTACATGTCTGTGGAAATTAAAAGAGTTGAACTATGCTAGCTGATAAACGTAAGACTAACACGAGGAAAAAGAAAGCCCTCAGGGATAAAACTCCTTCCGAGGATACTGTTCAGTCGTTTAGAAGTTGGATTAGAAAACTGGAGCAGACAGCAAATAGTTTAAGTTCTAGGTTATCTGCAGTAGAAAAAAGACTGTCTCGTAGAAAACCGGATTCTTCCGCTAATTTGACGCCAGGCAATATGGTAGAAGGGAATATGGGAAGAATTTTTGAGATTTTAAAGGGTGGAACAGAAAATAAAAACTTTGATGAAGCGTCAAGAATACTTGATAGTGAATTTACTATCATGCAAGAGGAATTAATATCACAGCAAACTGAGGTGGCTTTTCTAAAAGAAAAAATTGGTGAGATTAGTTCTTCTTTAGATATTATTAATGGGGAAATTAAGGAAGGTCATATCTATAATTCTAAGTTTTTAGAAGGTGTTGAATCCAGACTTGAGAAAATTGAACGCAGAGAACCTCCTGTGATGAAGCTTGGTAGAATGGAGATTCCCATAGAAATTACAGGTGTCATTGGAGGCGTTATTGCTTTTATCGCTGCAATACTTATTGCCATTGGTCAGAAAGAAATTATTGTTTCCCCTCTGTTTTTGTTGTTGGTAGGTTTCATCCTTATCGGGTCAGCATTGTTTAAAGCGTTCAGCGTCGGGTCAGTAATTGTTAGACCATTTAAAAAAACCGGTGAAATACATAGTAAAATAGAAGATGGCTCATAGGTGATCAATGTCGCAGTATTTTTATCATATCTTGCTGTGAGAATGTTTCATGGCATGCTGCTTTGACGGAAACGTCTAGGTATCCTTCATTTACTCCATTTTCTAGTTTTACAGTTATCTGAATAATAGTTTTTCCGTTTTCATCCGTGTGATTTGCACCTATCCCTGTTAACCCTTTTATGATTACATTTGCGTTTTTGATGGGATATCCATTGGTTTCATTGACGTAAATTGTGATGTTTATGTCAGTAGAGTTATTTCCGGATACAATATTTACCATGGGATTTACAGATACTATCATTCTATCTGGAAATAGACATGGATTCATAACATATGATAGTATTGCAACTAGTGCCACGGTTCCAATAATAAGGGATACTGTTAATCTCATTGGTAATCCTAGAACTGCTTTCTCGTTTTTGATGAAAGTCGTTGATATTCCTAAAATTCGATGATTTGATGTTCTCATTTTACATTTACTATCAATAGATACTTATTTAAATATTTATAAATTTTTATAATGTCTATTTGATTAATGAAATACGGGGAAGTATTGTATGTTGTGTGATGAAAAGGCAGTTATGGGTTTACCCATCTATATTGTGGTAGCAATCATTGTAGCAGTTGCAATTATCGCTGTTTTCTCTATTGCAATTCATAATATTTGGATAGATTCACAGATTCACCAAGTTGAATGCGAAACAGATAAAATTGTATCTGAGGCGGAAAATATGTTTGAGTATGCTGATGAGGGAACAATGGTTACAGTACATGCAGATTTTCCCTCTTCCCTGAGATTCATTGTATTCGGTGGTTTACCAGTGAATAGTAGCTTTGAACCAGATAACATCACACTTGACGAAAATACGAGCAACAACTATTATTTTGTGATGAATACTGGGAGAATCTTTACGTATCACTCAAATGCACGTTTCTCAGGTAAAAATCACAATGAAATAGCTATTTTTCATCCGGGCGTTTATGATTTGAAACTCGAGCTTATAAAAGAAGACAATGGTAGGACATATGTCAAGATTTATTAGAGACAATAATGGTGTAATGGGTCTGACCCTTTCTCAGATCGGTCTCATGATTGCTATGGGCATTCTCATAGCTGCGGTATTTTCACTGGTTTTTCAAAACGATTGGCGGAAAGAAGCTGAGTTACAAAACATTGCTACAAGCTTTTCTACAATGGTTGAGGGTATGGACAGCAGATTTTTTGAGAATACAACTGGCTTTCTTTTCCCAGACATGGAATATTGCTATAATGTTAGCATATCTACCGAATATATCACTGTTTCCACTGAAGGAAACGTAGGCAATGATCTGTCTGTTAAAGAACGGTTTTTGGTCAAACCATGGCCTAATTCTAATGAATCAACATGGGGGACTGGAGCTGCATTACACGACTATTTAAAAGACAATTTTGGAAACTCTGGAAATATGTCTGATCCAATTCAGAATGTGGACAATGTAAAAAATTACTTGAATAATGAATGGGAAAATGTATCGGGCTCTCTTGCATTAAAACCGCTATATGTATCTATAGATGAAATCATTTATATTGAAAAAACTTGTATTTATTATGAAGATGGCGGAAAACAGGGGATTGTATTTATCTATCAATAATCTGATTTTTGTGATATAATGTCTCAGACTACAATTTTTATAAAGAAATGACTGTTGTTCTATTATTGGGGATAAAAAAATGAGGCCCGAGGAAAGAATAAAATTGTTTAAAGATGTATTTGCACCTAAACCTGGCGAGAAAATTTTATTCTTGGTAGATATTCCACATGATGATATCAGGGATTCTGCGGCATGGAAGGACCGTAGAGAAATGGCTCAAGAGTGGTACAGTACTTTCAGAGAAATGGGTGCTGAGATAGGATTCTCTGTTGTTATATTGGAATATGATGCTACAGGCCAACCTAGTGCACCTATTCCACAGGAAGTCGTTGATGCGGTCCGCAAATCAAACTTGGTCATCGCAATGACTGAGTTCTCTGCAACATCCTCGCTGGTACCGATATGTCTTGCTGAAGAAAGTATAACTCGCTGTGCTAGCATGCCTACGGTAGAAAGAAGAATGGAAGAAACTGCATTTAGAGCCAACTATGCAGAGGTACAGGTGTATGCTACTGCTATTGAACGCATGTTAAATAATGCTATTGCTGCAGAAGTAGTGTTTTCAACGGGCGACACGTTCCATATTGATTTAAGAAACCGTGTTGCAAAATCCGAAAGTGGAGATTGCAGTATAAAAGGTCAATTCATAAATTTTCCTAGTGGGGAAGGTTGGAAGGCTCCCTATGAAGCAACATCTGAGGAGAGTTACAAGTTTGGAGAAAGCAAGACTGAAGGAATACTGCCAGTTAGTTATGATGAAGAAATTGTAAAGTATATTATAAAAAATAACAGGATTGTTGAAATCATTGGAAATAGTAGAAAAGCAGAAGAAATGCGGATATTCTTTGCAGAAAATGATACGCGCAGAAATATTGCTGAATTGGGCATTGGTTGTAATCCAAAGGCAGTTATCACTGGTAATATTCTTGAAGATGAAAAAGTTGGATTACATATTGCGTATGGAATGAGTTCTCATTTGGGTGGAAAGGTTAAAAGCGATGTGCATCAAGATATATGTTATTCAAAAGGCTGTCCAATTGAAGGAACTACGCTTACTTTAGTTAATTCAGACGGTTCAAAAACTGAACTAATCCGCGATGCGATGCTGCGTTATGATTTACTAAAATAAACACAAGTTATCTTGGTATCTTGTACTACTGTCGAATCTTTTTTTCGTGGGCAATATGTCATGCCTTTCTGGTTTGTTTCTTGAATTTAATAAAATACAATATAATTAAGGCAGGTCCAAAAACCCAAGCAGAATAGAGAAATACTCGGCCAAAACCAAGCAGCGAAATCAGAGTACCGCTTGTAGCTCCTCCTCCTAGCTCACCAGCATTTGCCAGGCTCATTAAAATTGAAAATTGTGTTGCACCGATTTTTGGATTGGTTATATCCATACACGTAGCCATTAACACTGAAAGTAAACCGCCGCTCAGAAATCCAATTATTCCATAGAGAACAGTCAAAAGTTGCCAATTGTTTGCAAATATCAACGAAGCTGAAAAGAAAACACTTAATCCAAGAATAATATATATAGCTGTTTTCCTGCCCCATTTATCTGAGGTTGCTCCACAAACTAACGAACCGACCACTTTTGCCAGTATGAATACTGTTGCAATCAATCCTATTTGACCTATATCCAACTGAAGATTGATCTTCATGTAAATTGGAACCGCAAATTGGATAATTCCACCGCCAATTAGAACTATTGGTAAAAAAACAGCTATGGACTGTGTTGTTTTTTTTCTGAATTCGCTAATAAGGAGTAATGCAATTTTTTGATGTTTTTTGATTTTTTTAATCTCTTTGATAAAAAGCGGGAAAAGAATTATTGGTAAGATCAATAAGCCAGCTGCTAAAAAAGCAATGTTATAACCAAGGCTTTGTGCTATTAAGGCTATTATGGAGGTCCCAATAGCCATACCGGCGAACAAACCAGCAGCCATTACACCGTTTAGTTTCCCCCGCTCTTTCTCATGTGAAATTTCAATTGCCCAAGCGTCTGCAGAAACATCAAGGAATCCTATTCCACAGTGACCAATAAACAAGAGTAACAAGAAAGATATCAAACTGACAGATGGATCAACAAAAGCAATAGCTATAAGACTAACAGATGAAACTAGGCCCCCAAACAGTATAAATTGCTTTCTACTTAATTGAATAGAATAGTCAACTATCCAACCAAAGACAAATTTGATTGCCCAAGGTATCATAATCATCCCTATTACAAAGGTTGCTAATTCAGGGGAGAAATTTTTTTCCAATAAATAAATAGGAATAATTACCGTGGCAATTGCCAGTTGTAAACCTTCGGAAAAATAAAGATTACCAAATAACAGGTATTTCGAAGAACTGTATTTATTGATATCAATCATGAATTTTTCTTCCCAAAGTTTCTATTAATTTATAATGTTATATTAAAATATAAATAGTTTCGTATAAATATATGGGATGCTTGTCGTATTGTGTATCCACTTTGGCCATTTGGCTGTTTAGGAAATAATAATTTGGTTCTTGACAAAGTGAGTCGTCTAGATCTGGGGCTAAAAAAATCAAAATGTAAACAACAGATTACAATTTCTCTCCAAGGAAAATAACCCTTGTCTTAAGTTGAGTGATATTAATGATATATCCTAAATTTGCAAAATAATTCTTTACATCATTTACATCCCATCCAAGAAAATGACTTGGTTCGAAAAAAACGATCCGTCCACCTTTTTTTAACACTCGATCAATCTCTTGAAAAACTTGTTTTTGTTTTTGAGTAGGTATGATGTGCAACGATTGAAACGAAGATATTATATCAAAGTAATCGTCCTGGAAATTTAGACGTCTGGTAAAATCACCAGAAATAAATTCACATTTTTTATCCACATCTTCGATCTTGGCATTTCTTTTTGCATTTTTCAAGGTATGTCCTATATAGTTTATCCTTACAAATTTAATTATTTTTGTTCTTATTTTGTTTTCACTGAGAGAATATTTGTCTAGACCATATGCTTTGCTATCTTGAAGAAGCTTGGCAAAACCTATTACCAATGCACCAGCTCCTGATCCAAGATCAAGAACCGATTCGTTTCCTTTGATATCTAGACTATTAATCATTTTTTTTTGTATGTACATCCGGTAGTCATAAAAACGTCTTTTGAACATTATTATGCCAAAGAATACATACACCGGTAAAATAATGAAACTAATCAAAAGTATAGAATACCAGGAAACA
>JAIWHQ010000080.1:0-6457 GCA_048629575.1 Thermoplasmatota archaeon
GAACAAAAAACATTAATATGTCGTATTGAAGTAGCATGTTAAATTACATGGGAGAACAAAATCATTGAGAACAGATATAAATTACTTAAAAAGTTAGAAGAATTATGGAGTATGAATGATTTGGTAAAATTTTCAAGTTTTTCCAAAAGATTTCGGATAACAGTTGTATAAAAACCTTAATAAACTAATATGCTAGATAAACAGTATCGGACAATATAAAATAGGGTTAATATCTATGATTGAGGAAAAGATGTTTGACAATAATAGGAAAAACAAACGTACTCTTGCGGCAATTCCGGGTTTTAACGTTGGACATACTATTGGTAGCGTTGTTTTAAAAGCTAAGCGATATGTTGATGAGGTTTTAGTTATCGATGATGGGAGCACCGACGATACTGTTAAGGTAGCTGAATATGCAGGTGCAAAAGTTTTGAAACATAAGAAAAACATGGGCTATGGTGCTGCTATTCAGAGTTGTTTTAGATATGCTCGTGAGAATGACTTTGATGTTATGGTTATTATTGATGGTGATGCGCAGCATGATGCTGATCGCATACCCGCCGTTATGAAACCAGTGATTGAAAATGGTACGGATGTTTCTATTGGTTCTCGCTTCGTTAATGGTAATGGACATGACGTACCACGTTATCGCAGAGTCGGTATTGGTGTTTTAACAAAGCTTGCAAATGCCGGTTCGAAAGAAAAACATAGAGTTTCGGATGGACAAAGTGGTTTTAGAGCATATTCCAGGAATGCCATCTTACATATAAATCCTAAAGATGATGATATGGGTGTTTCAGCTGAGATTCTAATGCAGGGTAGTAAAAAGAATCTTGCATATGAAGAGATTCCTATTTCATGTAGATATGATGTTGATGGTTCCACTAAAAATCCTGTTGGCCATGGACTTGGAGTTATAATTTCCATCTTGAAATATATGGAAGTGCAACATTCTTTGCTTTTCTTTGGAATTCCAAGTGTGATTTTATTTATTGCCGGATCCATATTTGGGATAAATACTTACTTTTTATACAAACAATCTGGATTTCTGTCCTTTGGTCCTGCACTTATAACAGTTGCTTTGTTAATTCTTAGTATGCTTTTAGGTATGACTGGTCTTATTTTACATGCGGTGATTAATGCACAAAGGAGAATTTATAAGGACTGAATATAAATTTTAAAAAATAGGGTGCATAAAATCAATGGATTTTCACTAGTATATAAAAAAGTTGACTGAGCCGAGATGGATGGCTCTAAAATTTTTATTGATTAAACAGATGCATTATATACCAGTGCATTATCCACAACATTCTATTATACTACGATAACATGATTGATATTCGGTTAAACTTGGAGTTACTATCGAAAAAGATAAAGAACAAGAGTATATGCAATGTGTGTATCCTGTAGAACCATATACTAATGGTGAAACAGTTACCTTTGGATATGAGAGGGTAGAAGATTGAAATGAAAATATCAATTATAGTGGGTACTCGTCCCGAGATAATCAAGATGTCTCCCATTATCCGTGAATGTGAAAAGTTGAAACTTGATTATTTTATTTTACACACAGGTCAACATTACTCATATACTATGGATCGTGTGTTTTTTGAACAGCTTGATCTTCCCTTACCTAAATACAACCTTGATGTTGGATCTGGTTCTCATGCTGAGCAGACCGGTAAAATACTTACGGGCATAGAAAAGATTTTAATCAAGGAGAAACCTGATGTTGTTTTGGTTCAAGGCGATACAAATACTGTTCTTGCAGGGGCTCTTGCAGCTGCTAAACTGCATATAAAGGTAGGGCATGTTGAGGCTGGCCTTAGAAGTTATGATCGTGATATGCCTGAAGAAATCAACAGAGTGCTGACGGATCATTGTTCCGATTTTTTATTTGTTCCCACTGAGAAGTCAAGACAAACGCTACTTAAGGAGGGTATTTCTGATGAAAAGATTTTTGTTACTGGTAATACTATTGTTGATGCTGTGTTTCAGAATCTAAAACTTGCAGATAAAAAGATGCAGGTCTTGGATGAACTGAAATTGAAAAAGCAGGAGTATTTCTTACTTACTGCACATCGACAGGAGAATGTCGATGATAAGGATCGTTTTGAAGGCATTTTAAAAGGTTTGAAACAGCTGGTAGAGGAATATGATATTCCCGTTATCTATCCCATTCACCCTCGTTCTCGTAAACAGTTGGAGGGATTTAATTTAGAAACAGAAGGTGTAAAATTGATGGATCCTTTGGATTTTCTTGGATTTCTACAATTGGAAAAAAACGCAAAGGTGGTTTTAACCGATTCTGGCGGCGTCCAAGAGGAAACATGTATTCTAGGTATTCCTTGTGTTACTCTAAGAGACAATACTGAGAGGCCCGAAACCATAGATGTCGGTTCTAATATTCTTGCTGGTACCATTCCAAAGAACATTGTTGATTGTGTATCTGTCATGTCTGATTCAAATAAAAAATGGGATAATCCTTTTGGCGATGGAAAAACAGGGGAGAGAATTATTAAAATACTGCGAGAGGTGATAGAATAAAAATTAGTGTCTTAGGATTAGGATATATTGGACTTCCAACAGCATTACTGCTTGCGAATGCTGGAAATAAGGTTGTTGGAGTAGATGTAAATAATAAAATTGTTGATAAACTTAACAATGGAGAACTTCCGTTTGAGGAACCAGGGCTAGATGAACTTTATAACAAAGCAAGAAACAATTTCACGGCTAGTACTCAATTGGAATCTTCTGATTGTTATATCATTGCAGTGCCGACTCCACTGGAACAAGGGATGAAGATGGCCGATCTTGCCATGGTAAAAACAGCCGCTGAAAATATTTCAGAGGTTCTTATGGAAGGACAGACCATAGTTTTAGAATCAACGGTGCCACCGGGTACCTCAAAAAACTTTGTTTTTCCCATTTTACGTAAAAATGGAGTGAACTCTTTTTATTATGCCCATTGCCCTGAGAGGGCGATTCCAGGAAAAACCCTTTATGAAATGATTAATAACAGCAGAATACTGGGAGGACTTGACGAGGAGTCTGTAAGAAAAGTAAAGGAACTTTACGCTTCATTTGTGAAAGGTGATATTTATGTTACCGATCATAAAACTGCAGAGTTTGTCAAACTAATGGAGAATACTTCTAGAGATATCAGTATCGCTCTTGCCAATGAATTTTCCTTAATGGCTGAAGAGATGGGGATAAATGTCTGGGAAGCAATTGAACTTGCAAATAAACATCCTCGTGTTGACATCCTTAAACCGGGACCGGGGGTTGGTGGACACTGCATTGCAATTGACCCACTTTTTTTGGTTGAGAAAAGCAGTAAATCTAGAATAGTGACTTTAGCCAGAGAGATAAATGATTTCATGCCAGTACACGTAATACATTTAACAGGAGAGATGCTTCAAGGAATTAAAGATCCAACCATAACACTTTTGGGCTTGGCGTATAAAGCAAATGTTGATGATACGAGGGAAAGTCCAGCTTTTAAAATTAAGCGAGCTGCTGAGAGTGAGGGGCTAAACGTAAAAATCTATGATCCCCTTGTAAAAGATTATCCTGGCAATGCTTCTACTATAGAGGATGCTGTAAAAGATTCCGACTGTCTTGTTTTGGTAACGGATCACGATATTTTCAAGGAAATCAATCCTCAATCTTTACCTGTTAGAAGCAGAAATCTGATTGATACAAGAAACATTCTTGATCATGCTTTATGGAGAAAAGCTGGTTACAAGGTTAAGGTATTGGGTGCTGGAAACCTTTAAACGTGGTGAGTATGAAACCTAGAATCCTGATGGTTACTCAAAATTTTCCGCCTGATAGATTTGGCAACGCCTCCAGAATGCATGATTTATCAAGAAATCTTGTAAAACTAGGTGCAGGGGTTACGGTTTTGTCACCTCATCCGACATTTCCTTTTGGTAGTTTTAAAAGAAAATGGAAGCTTTATTCGCACAGAGCAATAGATGGGATTGAAAATATTAACATATTTGCCTGGCAACCTACTAACAGTAGCCCTTCATTTATGAGTAGAATGGGTTATTATCTTACTTTTCCCTTCCATGCAGTACTGTGGGCACTTATAAAAAGAAAAGAGTATGATGTAATTATTACCACTGCTCCACCTATATTTACAGGGATTACTGGATATTTCGTAAAAAAAATCACAGGTAAAAAATGGTTTCTTGATGTAAGGGATC
Organism: Thermoplasmatota archaeon; assembly: GCA_048629575.1. Classification (GTDB taxonomy): domain Archaea; phylum Thermoplasmatota; class E2; order DHVEG-1; family DHVEG-1; genus JAUWYM01. Next base: position 4,215 of record JAIWHQ010000080.1, read on the forward strand.
TTTGGATTGACGCTTCGATAAGCCTTGGTTTTATCAAGAAAAATAGTTTTTTTGAGAAACTTAGCAGGAAATATGAAGCCTTTTGGTATGGTATTTGTGATGAGATAACAGTTACCACAGAAAAAATTAAAAATTCAATCATAGAAACATATGATATTTCCCCAGGTAAAATAGAAGTAATATCCAATGGAGTTGACACAAAAGCATTTAAACCGTTAAATGTGAAAAAAAATCGGATTATCTATAGTGGTCTTTTGGGTACTGCCCAGGATTTGGAAAAAGTTATTCTAGCTGTTAAAAAAATAAATGAAAAGATTCCTCTTGAGTTTTACTTGGTTGGTGATGGTGATACAAGAAAGGATTTGGAAGAATTAGTAAGAAAAGAGAGCCTGGAGGACAAGGTGATTTTTACGGGTCTTCTTGCTAGAGAAGAATTACCTGGATTGATAGCGGAATCATGTATAGGAATTGCGCCACTGAAGAAGTTACAGAGCTTACAATATGCAATCCCAACGAAAGCCTATGAATATATGTCTTGTGGTATTCCATTTGTTGGAACTGGGAAAGGGGAGATAGAACATCTGGCTGAAAAATCGAAAGCAGGATTGGTCGCCGATACCAGTGTAAATTCTATCTATGAAAAAATCATGTATTTACTTGAAAATGAAAAACTTAGGGAAGAAATGGGGCAGAACGGAAGAGCGTTTGTGGAAAAATATAATGATAGGGAAAAAATAGCTGAAAAACTTCTCCACAGTATTGAAAAAGTGGTCGCATGAAGGGTGCAGAGTCTCTTGCTTATGAACTCTTGGATGGGATTTATAATACAGGCGTAAAACCTCTTATTGTAGAAAAAGAAAAGTATGCCTATATAAAAGATCCTGTTTTTGGAATTAAAAGAAATAGGGTAGTTGCTGAAACGCTGAAGGCGATAGTTAGATTGGATCTTGAAAAGGATGAAAAAATCATAGAAAAACTCTGCCGCTATCTTGTAAAAACTCAAAATAAAGATGGATCTTGGAATGAGATTCATCCAAATTATAATCAACCATCTGCACTTATTACCTCTATTGTTGGCGAAGCGTTATTGGTATGTCATAAACGATTTGCTAGTGATGGTTTGGAGAAGTGTGTTCATCTTGCTAAAGACTTTGTTTTATCAATGGAGAAATCGCCGGGGTATTTTCTTAAATCAAAGCAGTATAAAGCAGATCATTTGAATGTGGATGCCACGTGTGGTGCTTTTCTTGCTTCTTATGGAAAGTTTTTTTCTGATGAAGAATGTGTTAGAGTTGCAAGAGAGACTGCCAAGCATATTTGCAATCATCAGTTATCAGATGGCAGTTATCCTTATACGGTAAGTAAAGGAGATTCCGCTTATCTTCTTGATGTTCCATGTATTCATTACCAGGGTGTGACGATATATTATCTATCAAAAATTGATGAGGTTATAACGGAGAAATGGTTACACGATAGTTTGATAGGTGGGGTGGAATGGCTTTCTAAAACTCAAATGAGTGATGGCAGGTTTGATTGGTCAAAAAGTGGACTTATGTTTGCATATTATCTGTCAGGTGCGTATGCCTTTGCTTTTTCGTCTTTTCTCTATGTATCTAGGTGGGATAAAAAATATTTGGAGAATGCGAGATTGTGTTTAGAGGTTTTAAAAAATAATACCTGTGATCTTTGTTTACGCTGGGAGAAGGATTCTTGGATGACTTTTCCTTTGTCGTTTCCTATTTCTTTAAAGACGGCGCTTATTGGAAGTTATCCATTTAAGCATAAATTATTTAGATTGGGCTACGGTTTATACCGACAGATGGCTAGAAGAAGATATTCAACAAGGATCGATGATAAGTTCTTTAGAGTTCTAACAGATGTTCTAAATCAAAAAACGTCTACTATAGAGCCTTTTGCTAATTTCCCCGATCTTTTTATGACAACTGAGGTGATGGATTGTATCAGTTCTTTTTGATGTTTGATAATGGATGTAATGGGGTGTATCGATGAAACAGTTATTGTTAAGTTTGAAAGATGGTAAGGTTGCAGTAGAGGAGGTTCCTCCACCAATATTGAAGGATGATGGGTTAATCGTTGAAAATCATTATTCGGTTGTTAGTGGAGGAAGTGAAAAAGCGCTTCTTGAGCTTGCTGATTCTTCATATATTGGTAAGGCAAGGAAAAAACCAGATCTTTTCAAAAAAGTGGTAGATAAGGCAAGGAAGGAAGGTCCACTCGCTGCT
>JAIWHQ010000081.1:0-6442 GCA_048629575.1 Thermoplasmatota archaeon
TGTTTTTTTTCATGGTTAAAAAAAATTATTTTTAATTATTTAAAACTAACTACTCTGCACATAAAATCACATTTCTGCACAAAAAATTGCATTCATAATCATCCAGTTGCATCATCAATTTCTGCAACCATTTATGATATTTCTGGCAAACGGGTACATCATTGTTTATATAATGAACTCAATGGATGCATTCTCAATGTAAATGTTGGTAAACTGGGGAGTGGTGTATATTTTCTGAAACTGGAAAGTTCCGCATTTCAAATAATAAACAAATTCGTGAAAATGAAGTAGTGGTATTCAAAAGGGCAGACGTGATGTCTGCCCTTTTGGTTTGCCTGAAGCGGTGGGTCATTGTTTATTGTATCTACTTATCCGGTAGTTGAATCTTCACTGACTCCATAATGATTGCTTCTTTTGGCATAATTTTAATGATAGATTACATGGTTTTAGAAAATTTAGCTGCACCAATTTTAATACTCCTATTTAGTACTGTATCAACACTTGCTATCTCTAAAATATGGAAAAAATACGCTAAATCAAAGGATGATACAAAAAAAGAAGAAAAAGAATAAAAAAAATTATTGTTTAAGAAAATTCTTTGACAAGATCAGCAATATCAGTTGGGAATTTTGCAAGTTTTACATCTGCTTTTTTAAATGCCTCTATTTTTGATTTAGCAGTACCTTTTCCTCGTGCAATAATTGCTCCTGCATGTCCCATACGTTTCCCTGGAGGTGCTGTTCTTCCAGCGATAAATGCAAACACAGGTTTTGTGATATGTTCTATAATATACTCAGAAGCATCTTCCTCGGCAGTACCCCCTATCTCACCAACTAAAACAACTGCTTTTGTCTCTTTATCTTTTTCAAAAGCATCAAGTGCATCAATAAAAGTTGTACCAATAATTGGATCGCCACCAAGACCAACACAAGTACTTTGTCCCATACCTTTTTCTTTCAAAGAATTCACAATCTCATACGTAAGCGTCCCCGAGCGACTCGCTACACCAACATTTCCCTTCATAAAAATACTGCCTGGAAGTATTCCTATCTTGGTTTTCCCTGGACTTGCAATCCCTGGACAATTAGGGCCAATAAGTACTGCATCGTTGTATTTTGCGTAATGAACAAACTCCATTGCATCATGAAACGGAATATTTTCGGTGATAACAACCACAGTTTTAATGCCCGAGTCAAGTGCTTCAAAAACAGCATCTTTTGCAAAACGAGCAGGAACTAAAACAAGTGATGTATTTGCACCAGTTTCATCAACAGCATCTGAAACATCATTAAAAACAGGTACGCCATGGACTTCTTGACCAGCTTTACCTGGAGTAACTCCAGCGACAACATTAGTACCAAAGTTTTTCATCTCGCCAATATGAAACACACCTTGATGACCAGTTGCACCTTGAACTACTAATTTGTTTTTTTCATCTACAAAAATCGACATCTATTTCCCTCCCGCAAGATCACAAGATTTCTGGGCAGCATCCTGCAACGTTGCTGCAGTGATAAGCCCTGCGTCCTTCAAAATCTCTTTAGCTTTATCTTCATTCATGCCCTTAATCCTTGTGATAACTGGGCAATCAATGCCCTCTTTTGATATTACTGATTTAACGCCTTTTGCAACCGTATCACATTTTGTAATTCCACCAAATAAATTCAAAAAGATCACACTTGGTTTTGCTTTTTTCATAAGTTCAAATGCTTGTTTCACCTTTTCAGGATCATCGGTACCACCAAGATCTAAAAACACACCACCCCTGCCTTTGTAATGAGTCAATGCATCAAGTGTTGCCATTGTAAGCCCCGCACCATTTGCAATGACACCAATGTTTCCATCCAATTGAATAAAAGTGATGCTTTTCTCTTTTGCATCCTTTTCCAAAGGTGTAAGTTCTACATGCTCAGGAACAATATCCGGATGACGATATAATGCATCATCATTAATAATTACTTTTGAATCAAGAGCAATAACCTCTCCATCTGACGAAATAATCAATGGGTTTATTTCAACAAGTTCACAGTCATATTCTCTAAACATCTTGTAAAGTAGAGAAAGAACCTTTGCTACTTGTTTTCCCTCCTCTTTTTCAAGTTTCAACTTTGAAATTGTCCCTCTGATATGAAACGGTTGAATGCCGATGAATGGATTGATCCATTCCTTAAAAATCTGATCATCAGGTACACTTTCAATATCCATTCCTCCACTGCCACTGATCATTAAAAGAGGAGTTTTTTTAGATCGATCAAGCATTATACTCATGTACAATTCCTTTTTGATGCCGACCTTTTCTTCTGCAAGTACTTTTTTTACGGTAAATCCCTTGATATCCATCCCAAGAATTTGCTGTAGTTTTTCTTTTGCCTCTGCTTTATTTTCAACTGATTTTATACCGCCTGCTTTTCCTCTTCCACCTACTGGAACTTGTGCTTTAAGAACAAAAGGAAACTTCAAATCAGAAAAGTCTTTTTCAGTATTCACCAGCTTTCCATTTGGAACCAAGATTCCATATTTATCAAACAGTTCCTTCCCCCGATACTCAAAAAGTTTCATAGCCCAAGGAATAGAAATTCACCTATAAAAGTTTTTTAAAGTTCCAAATCACAACCAAGAATCTTTTTTGCGATAGGAGCAAATGTGAAATCTTTGATAAAAATCAACTCATTTAAGGAATAAGTTCGTATTAAAGGATCTTCTGCAACCCATTTATTTTCTTTTAAAATCTGCATAATCCTAGTCCTATGTTTTTTATAATCATCGTAGTCGTCATGGATGAAAATTATAAATGCCTCAAACATTCTACTTGCCATAAAAATAGTAGAATCAGCGATCAATAAAGCCGCCTCATTATTCTCCATGTTTGGTGGGCTACGAGGATCAAATCGAATATGGAAAAATGATAATATTTCGAAACCTAATTCCTTAAGATTAGGCAAATTAATCTCCGTCATAAGATCATTTTGCTCAAAGCTTCTTCTTATCCTTGAGACAGTATGACGTGAGATTCCTAATTTCATTCCAATATTGCTATCTGATAATTCAGGATATTTAGTCAACATACAATAAATTTTTTTTTCGGTATCTGAAAAAGACACATCATGCTTTTCCCATAAATCAGTTTTATAATCCATCTCCTCTTTTTCTAACTTTATATCAAAACAACTTTTTAACAAAGGAGCAAAATCAAAAAAGCGATATATTCTGCTTATCTCAAAAGGAAACACTACCATATTTGGATATTCATCTTCCAATAGCCCTCGACCCCCAAAGGTTTGTGTCCTAATATCATTAATCCTTCCAATTGTAGCATAATCTCTTGAAAGACTAAGAGAAAACCCTTTATCCTGCTCACCGACTGAAAAAAATATCTCATCAAATACCTCGATGGTTTCTCCCGTAATTTTTACTCTTTCTTCAAGTGGAATCAAAGGGCTAAAACTTGAATAGATTGCAACAAGCATTTCACATCCCATATTTTGGAGCATTGGAATTTTTAATGTTCTAAAATATTTGTTTTTTCTCAATCTATGTCTGATTGAAGTTACTGTGGAATGTTTCAAGTTTAGCTTTTCTGAAAGTTTTTTGTCTGTTAGTCCAGGATGTCTTACAAGCCCATACAACATGAGTTTTTCTTTATTAGTCAATTCAAACTTTTTCATAGTTAAGAATAAGCTTTTTTAACATTTAAATTTTTCTCATTTTAACAAAAAGAAATATTCAAACTACTAAAAAGAGCATAAATTTAATTTTATTATACCACATATTGATTTTTATTAATATCGTTTGTTATTATGAGAATATGATACAAAAAGTTTATATTACATATTCCTATACAAAATCCCTTAAAATTCGGGAGGAACATCATTGCTTAACGTAATGTTAGAGAATACCACCCATGGAGATAAGAGAAACGAAGAACATTTTTTCACATTTTTATGTAATAAAATATCAAAAATAATAATTTCTGTTTTGAGGGGATAGACTCATGAGTAAAAAAAGCCAAGTCCTATTAGAAAAGCAAGAAGTAAAAAAAGTAACTGATGTTGAAAAAAAGGACGAAGAATGCGAAGTTTTCATAATGGGTAAGAGTTACAACGTCCCTGCAGGTCTAACAATAATGAAGGCTATAGAATATGCAGGGTATCGTTTCATAAGAAGTTGTGGTTGCAGAGCTGGATTTTGTGGCGCATGTTCAACGGTTTATCGATTAGAAGATGAACAGAAACTTGGTTTTGATTTAGCTTGTCAAAAACTTGTAGAAGACAAGATGTATCTTGTTCAACTACCTTTCGTACCAGCGGCAAAAGCTGAATATAATCTCGAGAAACTAAAACCTGATGAAAGTATTCTTTTAACAATATATCCTGAGATTGCTCGATGTGTCTCCTGTAATACCTGTACAAAATCCTGTCCTCAAGACATCGAAGTAATGAAGTACATTCAAATGGCCATTCGAGGAGACATTGAGAAATGTGCTGAAATTTCTTTTGATTGTATTCAGTGTGGTCTCTGTGCAATGAGATGTCCAGCTGACATTAAACATTATCATGTTTCACAACTTGCCAGAAGACTGCGTGGAAAATACATTGATACAAGATCAAAAAATCTTGCAAAGCGTCTGAAGGAAATTGAAAATAAAAAATACGACAGTGAAATCGAAAAACTAATGAAAAAAGACAAAAAAGATATCATGAAAATCTACACCAACAGGACGATTGAGGCAGAAGAAGAAAGCAGAGATTTAGGAGGGAATTAGATGAAGATGATAGATGGATATCCAGACTACATGATGAAATCAATAAAACTCGTGGAAGAAAAACGTGAAAAAAATATGTCTACCCATGTTAAGCCAATGACAATGAAAGAGCGGGAAAAAATACTCAAAGAGTATCATCCAGATTATATGGAGAATACAAAAAGAGAGTTGCGAATCGGAAGAGACAAGGGTAAATTGCTGTATAACGGTATTGTAGACCTGCTTGAAGCGAAACCGGTTCTTGATCCAAAAGATGTGGATCTGAGCAAAATAGATTACGATGTTGACTTGCTCATCATTGGAGGTGGCGGAGCAGGAACAGTCGCTGCAATTTTTGCCTATGAATCTGGGGTTTCTCGAGATAAAATATTGATCGTTACAAAGCTTCGTCATGGTGATGCAAACTCTATGATGGCTCAAGGAGGCATACAAGCAGCAGACAGACCTGAAGATAACCCAGCATTGCATTATTTAGATATCTATGGCGGAGGACACTTTACCAACAAACCCGAGCTTGCAAGAGCACTTGCACTTGATGCCCCTGGAATAATTAATTGGCATGAAGAACTTGGAGTGATGTATGATCGCCATGAAAATGGAGAGTTCCAAGAACTTTCTGGAGGCGGAACCTCTAGGAATCGTATGCACAGCGCCAAGGATTACACTGGCCTGGAGTTATTGCGAAACATCAGAGACAAGGCAAGAAATCTGGAGATCCCTGTCTTGGAATTTTGTCCAATAATTGAATTTCTCATGGATGAGAAAGGCCAGGTAGCTGGAGGTATCGCCTTCAATCTAGAGACAAGCGAGTATTACGTAATTAGGGCAAAGGCAACTATCCTTGCTACGGGAGGTAGTGGACGGTTACATCTCTCGAATTACCCGACGACTAATCACTACGGAGCTACAGGAGATGGTCTTATAATGTCTTATCATGCAGGAGCTAATCTTCTTGATTTGGATACTATACAGATACATCCAACAGGTGATGCGTTTCCTGAACCATTGGTTGGAATCCTTTCTACAGAGAAGATCAGAGGACTTGGTGCAATACCGGTAAACAAGAACGGAGATCCATTTGTATTTCCATTAGAGCCTCGTGATGTTGAATCAGCTTCTTTTATTAATGAGTGTAAACAAGGTAAGGGTATTGTAACATCCACAGGGATGCCAGGAGTATGGCTTGACTCGCCTATGATTGATATCATTCATGGGGAGGGAACGACAGAAACAAAACTTGCTGGTGAAGTGCGTAAGTTCAAACGATTTGGAATCGATATGACAAAACATCCAATTCTAGTCTATCCAACACTTCATTATCAAAATGGTGGAGTGGAGATCAATGAACGTTGTGAGACAAAAATCCCAGGATTATTTGCTGCTGGCGAGGTTACCGGAGGAGTGCATGGTAAAAATCGTTTGATGGGCAACTCTCTACTCGATTATAATGTCTTTGGCCGAAGGGCGGGCATATATGCTGCTAAATATGTTAAGAAAGCGACTATTGGAAAAATCACGCTTAATCATATTGATAAATACAATAAAATGCTAGATCAGGCGAACGTTAAAAGTACAAAAACTGCCCCTATTATTCTTCCAGAATACAGGGGTGAAATGGCAATTTCGAGAGCATTGGACATATTCTAATTGGTGTAGTAATGATAGAAGTTAAGGATGACT
>JAIWHQ010000082.1:0-6357 GCA_048629575.1 Thermoplasmatota archaeon
CAAGGCTCAGAACTGTTCTGTTTGTTTCAGTTCTTTCTTTTTCGATTTGTTCTAGACATGACTCAAGACTTTCAAAACCTCGTGCATTTAAAATATTCAAAACTGCATTTTTCTGGGATTCAAAATTGAAAAGGGACTTTTCAGCAAGTTCAAGTTTCTCTTTGATGTGTTTTATCTCAGAATCAATCCTCTCATATTCCTCTTCTTTTTTCGTGAGATGATTTATTTCTTGATGAATTTCATCGTCCAATTGTTCAGCTTTTTCATTCAATTCTGTTACACGATTAGCAGTTGCAACAATCTCGTCCTTAAGTATCATTCCGCCAGTGATTTTTGGACATGCTACATATTCAGTTTGAAGTTGTGCTTCTTTTTTGTTCAACTCATCTTTTTCAGTTTTGAATCTGGATAGTTTCTTTTGTTTTTTTTCCTGTTCACCCTCTATTTTACCGATGTGCCTTTGATATTTGTTGTAGTCAGTCCGAATAACATCTCGTTTTTTCGTTTCGTCAGAGTACTGCTTTTCAATCTTATCATGCTCTCTTTTAAGAAAAGAATGGAGTTTTTGACCCACAACTTTTCGTTGTTCAAAAAGTTCTTCATGTTCTTTTTTTGTATTTTCCAGTGTTTTTTTATCTTGATGGATTTTCTCTTCAAATTCCAGAATATTCAGATATTTATTGGTTGCAACGGCAAAATTTATGTCATTATCCAGTTTCTCAATATCATTCTGAATGCCTTTCCTTTCAGTTTCCAGTTGATTTAGTTCTCTTTGGCCAATATTTACACCGACATTGAGCTTCATGATCTCAAATCGTTCAATATCAAGCTCAGTCTTTGTATGTTGCCGTTTAGTATGCTCCAGTTCAGACGTAGTTTCAACGAGTTCTGTTCTTTTCCCGGTGATCCTTACCTTATATGTTTGAATTTGTGATGAGGCTTGCTTTTTTGTATCTTCAAACATGCGAAACTTTTCGATCACTTCATTGTTGGCAGACCTGATGTCTTGTACTTCCCTGTCAAGTTTTTCATATTCCTCCAGCTTTTCCATTTCTTCTTTCAGGCGTTTGATATCTTTCTGGGATTGATAAAGGGCACTGGCTAGAGACTCACTACTGGATTCCGTTGACTCGTCATTATAGAAAGATTTTTTACTTTTAAGGCATCTCTCAGTTGTATTCAGTAGCAGTTTTTCAATGAGTGCTCGGGAAGTTCCATAGTTTTCAGTAAAATGGGATTTCAGGTAATTCTCTTTTTTATTGATGCGGCGTATAAGGTCTATCTCCGCTTCAAGAAGATTGAATTTTTTAATCATCTCCATATAAGCTCTTTTGCTTTCAGCTATCCATATGTCATAATCGCCGCACTTTTCCTTTAACATCTCTCTGGTCTTAGAAAGATCCATAACCACGAATTCATCGTCTTCCGATCTACACAGGGGTATCCTGTGGATATCAAAATCATTTGGCTTGTCGTAAAGATATGTATAATTGAAATAATCCGGCGTCCCGTTTTTGTCCAGATCATCAGGATTGTTCTTTTTCTTTGCACAGAATCCTGTTAGAAGATATTTATGTTCATACAAACCCTCATCAAGTTCCCATTCAACAAGGACATGTGTTGTCCTGTTAGGATTTCCACCTCTGAAAATATCTCTAAAGGGTTTTTTATGATCAAGACTGGAATTTGGAATAACACATTGTAACAACAACATCAACAACACGGATTTCCCTCCGCCGTTGATAAGCTCATACGTGGCGCTTTCTCCGTAAAAGGGCATGCGTAAATCCTGAAACTCACGTTTTGCCTCATTGAACTGTGCATTGATGATTCTCAGATTATTAATTTTCGGCATTTTCAAAATCTCCTTCAAATGCCAAATTCTCAATGAACTCCAGCATGTCCTTTTGTATATCTGGATTATTGTAGGCTTCGGCTATAACTGCCTTGAACCGATTGGTAGGATAAGTAGCATTGTTGTGTTCTACTACAAGGTCATGTTTTTCCATGAATTTGATTGTTTCATTTATCATAGTAATTTTTGAGCCCGTTCCCCTTTGTTTTTCGCCATCCGAATTATCCCTCAGTTCTCTTGTAGGCAGACTGTCCCAAAGTTCCTTGATCTCGCTGAAATTAAACTTATAGTCTCCACTGAGTTTCTGAAGATCCTCAAAATCAGACATTGCCCTGATTTTCGAATTAATTGTTTCAAGTAGGTAATCCTTTGGTATTTTTTGCCTATGAGTATCATACATAGATTCTTCATAGAATTCACTGACTATTATGTGCATGATAAAGAATACAGTGTACATCTCTGAATTGTTGAAACCTTTTCCAAGCTCGTATCTTATGTCAGCATTTGTTACTCCAAATAACCGATTGCCAACTCCTGAGCTCAAATATAGGGCATTCTCACGTCTGCATAAATACAGTCCAAACCTTTCTGTGCATAGTTCAAGCGCATCTCTTACATCCGAATCCTGCTCATAGATCGCATAATATTTTGGACATTTGCTCTGCTCAAGGGAGTTCGTCGAAAGCATATAGTACAGGATATCAAGAGCAGTGGTAAGTTTCTCTTTATCATATTTCACTAGATCACTTCAGTATAAATTTCATATCAGATATGTGGATACTCTTTGTTTTGCATACCTTCACAAGACTTTCCGGATTTGATATTATCATAAGATTATTGCCTTGAAGTCCAATTTCTTTATTCGCCCATAGAAGAGAAAATTCCATGAGTTCATAGTTTTCATGCCCCATATCTTCATGCCTGTGAAAATCAAAGTTGGTCTGGTATGCACTTTCTCTATCGATCGGACTTTTTTTATCAACCGGATCAATATTCAATGCAAGCAAGAATGGAAGAAGGTCTATATTGTAAAGAGCTTCAGAACCAAGCTTGTTTTCAATATGTTTCAAGAAATCGTCCAGACTAGCTTCTCCATCTCTATAATTGATGAGATCCAAAAGATAATACGCATAAACTCTGAAATTTTTCAGTTGCCTTTCTTCTACTACATCATCCAGTAGTTTGATGGCAGTCCATTCTCCCTTTTCCCTGGTTTCATCGACCACATTCTTTTTCCGGGTCACAAGCTGAGGTTCGAATATCTTAAATATGCTGAAATGCTTGGGAACCCTTGGTAAGAATAGGGGTTGCATTTCAGCCACATGCACATCATTTTGACAATTCGTTTTAATGTTGCTTTCCAGCATTTCTTTAAATCGCCACTTCATGTCAAAAAGAGAGTTGAGCCTGTTGCTACATATATCATCATATTCCCCTGAAATAGAGGTGAAATCTTTCAACAAACTGGAATGAAGTTCATATCCACGGTCAAGTTCTGATGTTATTCTACTCAGGACCACAAAATCCTCTTCAGTTATTTTGACCTTAGAATTATTAATGATTTCAATACCATCAGGATATTTTGCAATTTCTTGCAGGGATTTTCTTACCTGTTCAAAAAGCTCTTCCTCTTCTTTGAGCTGGTTGAACACATCCTTCGTATACTTTGAGAAATCTTCAACTACATCAGTTCCACCATAGAGCATCTTTTTAAGCAATTCCTGTTTGCTTTCTTTCTTGCGAATTACATTCAGATTAAGCTCCTGAACGGTATTAAGTGCAGTCACAAATGAATGGTTCTCTATCTGTTTCTTGAACAGGATAAGGCCAACGGATATCCTGGCTTCTTCCGGGAGTTCCTTGGTGCTTATCATAAAATCAAGCCCATCATCAGTTATTTCATAACCACGCTTTGTTATATCGTACCTGATCAGACTAACGTAATAACGTGTTGTCTTGTTCCTAATCGGGTCAATGTGTTCGAACAAATAAGTGTCGCCGTTTCTGTCGGTCTCCAGGAGCTCCATGATAGAACGTGTGATCTCCTTACTGTTGTATTCTTGGGAAGGATATATTTCCTTCAGGATCTTTAGTATGTGAGTCTCTATTTCTTCCATGGATACAGACCGACCTTTAAGTTTTCCTTCCTCGATCAGCAAGGTAAGAATGTCGATGGCAAGATATGCGGCATCATACGAAACCCGTTCTCCTTGGGAAGAGTAAACATAGAGTTTGAAAAAAGGAAAACTACTCTTCAAACGTCTTAACCTTTCGTTTGTGTCCTGAAAACGTTTATCGTAGCTCAATCTTGCCCCACTCCTCGATATCGTTGTTGTTGACTACCTCTTGTGGAAGACATCTTTGATGTTGAATGATTTTTTCGATTAAAGCTGCAGACTCTGTACTGAAAAAATCAATGAATGGTGGCAGAGGTGATTCTCTTATGTTACCGGCATTCTTCAACGACCTTGAGCCTTCAACACCTGTTACTTTCAGCATGTGGTCATAAAATGGAACAGCTGGAGCAATATCATATTCCGAAAAAGTTTCCCGTAGTTTATTGTAGATAAAGATTCCTTCCTGATCAATATCCCCAAAGTAATAGTAATGATCAGAATGCCTACCCTTAAGGTATTGAATGAACTCGAATTTTTTAATTATTGCTTTACCTTCTCCGTAGATGAGAAGGTGAACATTGGAAAGATGTTTGGACCGAATTGCATCCATTAATGTCCAGAAAGTGTCTTTATTCTCGACAATGAGAACGACTCTTTGAGTATTAGTTCCTATAGAATTGAACGTTTCAATCTGATAGTAGAAAAACGGTTCAAATGTTTTTTTTGCCTTGAGGTCTGCTAATTTTAAGCCACCAAGTTTTCTGAGAATGGCTTGGCCATCAATTGTTGCCTCCTCGGGAAGCGTTAAAGCCTTCTCATCATCGAAAATGAGATACGATCTTTCGTTGGCTGTAAGAGTTTTGCAGTTGCTCTGTCTTAGCAAGTTGTCAATTCTACGGATTAATTTCTTGTTTTCATAGTACTCTGCAGGATGTTTTGCATAATAACTCATGTCAAGTTTATGGTGATAAGTGACTAGTTCGCTTGAAGGTAAAGTGTTTCTTTGATCTTCAAAATAATTAAAATTAATCTCAGATTTTTGTGGGATTCCTTCATAATCAAATAGAGGTTCTGCATTTTTTAAAGGAATCAGTATTCCTTTTGCAATAAAGTTATTAATTAAATTAATAAAATCTTTTCTAAGATCAGGAGTTGTAAGAAAATTAATCCCATGTTTCTTTAGCTCAGTAACAATCTCTTTGATCTCAATTCTTTTTTTTGGATAATCTTTTATTATGCACAAGATTTGTTTTTCCATTTGTTCTCACTGATCACACTTATTGAAACATTCAGAACTAAATATATATTAAAATATAATAACTTTTTGTCTTTATTTTCCAATAAAATCCTTCATCTTAATAACTATACCCCGCAGCTCTGCTGCGGTTGGGTGTGCCGTCGCAACGTTTAACTGGAGAGATTTTCTCCTTCACGTAAGGCTACTCCAAGATTGGTAAAATAAGATAGAATTAAAATCCGATAAGAATTGTTTCTGATTTTATGTTCTTTAATAATGTCTGTTAATGAATTCAATGTTTGAATCCTAAGATAAAAGTTGATCAAATTTTCATCATCAAAATATTCCAAAATTTTTACATAGTTTTTTAAGTAGAAATCTGTAGATATCTTAGTAGGCGCAATCATCAACGGCACATCCTCTGCTGGGTCGGCAAGTCTTTGTATTGCATTATCTAGAGTATTATCACCTAAAAAATCAAGTATACTCTGTTCTTTACTTTTCAAATGATTTATTATATTTTTAATATCCTTTTTTATTATTTTTTTGAATTTTCGTTTGTCAAATAATTTTTTAAGAGGCTCTATTATAAAAGGTTGTAGAACACCTAATATCCAACCTAATAATAATAATATTATTGCGGTATATATTGTGGTATAATCTTTCATACCATCACTTTTTAGTGGGGATTCTGAGAAAGTTACATTCGTAGGAGCAGTTATTCTACTTTCCTGAGTAGTTATTTTCGTCTCATTTTCTTGAGCCGAAATTATATCAGACATTGTAAAAATAATAATTAGAAAAAATAATATAGTTAAAACTATCCTTGGATTATTCATTCAGTTTCACCACAAGATATATTGTCAATTCTTTTTAAGGGAATATATATCCATTGTATTAACAATTCAGTAACTGTACATGTTCATTTTATTACAAAAGATGGAAATGAACTTGTTGGAAAAGATTAATTAACTTATTTTTTTTGAATATATCTGTGCCTGAATTAGAAAACGAAACCATGTAAATTGAAAGAGGGGCTAAACCTTTGAGCATCTACAGGATGCTCCGCACTTCCAGACCGGAGTCGGTGACTCACTCACTTTAAGCAAGCATCTACAAACCTAATCGGGAACTCCTGGTAAGAAGCT